>DASVRB010000464.1:0-5282 GCA_036388835.1 Thermoanaerobaculia bacterium
AAATCCCCCCGCCGCTCCACTGGAACGCGTTCCTACGGTTCGCGCGCGAGGATCAACGTTGCGAGTGCGACGGCGATCCTTCGATCGAGCGCGTCGTTCGTCAACTCGAGCAGGTCGGCGCGGCCGTATGCGTCGGGACGGCGGACGATCTGCCCCGCGACAACGCCGCCGTACGTCAATCGCACGTTCGTCTCGAACTTGCGATTGAACTTGCCGAGGACCTTGCGGAGCAGCGCGGCGAACAGCCCTTCCTCGGCGGCCTCGCCGAGGAATCGGCCGTCCTGCAGGATCATCCAGCGATTGCGGCCGAGGCGGGAGAAGAGCGACTTGCGCAGCTCCGCGACCGTCGCGCCGTTCGGCGTCACGATCGCGTACGTCGCAGTCGGAAAAAGCGAGCGTTGCGACACCGTCAGCGCCGGATGGTGCTCGTCGTACAACGTCACGTTGACGCGCGGCACGAGGAACGCGATCACGCTCGCGAACACAGTCGTCAGCAGCAGCACCACGGCCGCGCGAATCGGCGCTCCCTCCGCGAGCAGAAACAACACCGCCGCGAATCCGGCCAGCGCCACGATCGCGGAGACCAGCGCCGCAATGATTCCGACGACGCTCGCGAAACTGCGATACGACAGCAGCGGCGACCCTTCGCGTCCGCGAATGACCGCCACCTCGCCGGCACGCAGTCCGGTCGTGAACTGGTAGACCGTTTCGGCGAACGGACCGCTGTTCATCGTGGAGTGTGGCCGCGTTGGAGGCGGGGGAGGCGCAGCGTGCAGCGGCTGTTCCGCGGCGGGCGGCGGAGGAGGAGCGAGGATCGGTTCGGTCGCTCCGTCGGGCGCGCCGTCGGGCGCGTCATCGGGCGAGCGGAACGGCGACACGTCGAACGGAGAATCGTCCGGCGGGTTCTCCGGCACGATCGTCACTCCGCTTTTTTTTTTAACTCATCCGGATCGAGCTTCTCGTGCGGAACCGTCTGCAGGTTCACGCGATCGATCTGCGCGGTCGGCATCATCTCGATCGCCGCGCCGAGATCTTCGGTCGGCGGGATGGCCTGATCGAATGTCTCCGGCGGTGGCGGCGCCTCGGCCATCGGCGTCGCTTCGGACTCGGTGGGGAGCTCCTCGGAGAAGCGGCCGTAGGTGTTGCCCATGCGCAGCCGCGCGCCGTGAGTCAGCGGGGCGACGCGCACACGCTTCCCATTCACATAGGTGCCGTTCGCGCTCGCGAGGTCATGCAGGACGAAGAAACCGCGCTCGAAGACGATCTCGGCGTGATGCCGCGACACTTTCGGGTCGCGCAGGACGATGTCATTGCCGGGATCGCGCCCAAGGGTAAACGGGCGATGTGTCTGAAGCCGGTAGCTTTTCTCCGCGCCGTCGAGGCCGACGAAGAAGATTTTGGCCATTCGGTGCGCGATTCTAGCGTACTTGGCTATTTGGAAGTCGCGACGCGTCCGCGGGCGATTTCCGTCACCAGTTCATCGACAGTGAGAGGTTTGGTGAGCCACGAACGGACGCGGCCCGGAAGTGTCGGCGGTGCGGGCTGGCCGGAGATCACGATGATCTCGATCTCTCCCGCGCCGTCCTGCGCGTCGAGCCGCTCGACCACTTCGCGGCCGCCCATGAGCGGCATCATCCAGTCGAGCAGAATGTAATCGGGACGTTCGCTGAGGACGCGGTCGACCGCCTCCGCGCCATTCGCGGCGAGCTTCACTTCGAAGCCGCGCTGATTGAGTCCGATAGCGTACAAACGGCGCACGTCCGCGTTGTCCTCGACCAGCAGAATCTTCGGTTTGCCGCCTCCCATTCGCGCGGCAAAAGTGCAGGTTGTACGCCAGTGCGCTGCGCGCTACGCGGTTGACGCGGCTGCGCCGCGTTGGTGTCGGGAACCGCGCGCCCGCACGGCGCGCGGGGGTGTCTGCGGGATCTCGCGAAACGCTCAAGTCTCGCGAGACCTGACGTCCAGGCGAGAGCTCCCAGACACCCCCGCTGCGCTGCAGCGCAGCGGCTCCCGACACCCCCGCCGCGCGAAAGCGCGGCGGCAAACCGCAGGCGCAGCACTGCGTGATATCCTCGCCGCCGCTTTCGCAGACCTGCGTCAGCCACTTCCAGCTATGAATGTAAAAAAGCGTTTGTTGGACGGCGCGCGGATGAATCGCGCGATCCGTCGTATGGCCATCGAAGTGGTCGAAAAGAACCGCGGACTCGACGACCTGATGATCGTCGGCATCCGCAGCCGCGGTGTTCCGATCGGCGAGCGGATGGCGCGCGAGATCGAGCAGATGGAAGGGCAGCCGGTGTCGTTCGGCATCCTCGACATCACGCTCTATCGCGACGACCTCACCACCATCGCTCCGCAGCCGGTGGTGAAGCCGACCAAACTCCCCGAGTCGATCGACGACAAGAACGTGGTTCTGGTCGACGACGTGCTCTTCACCGGACGGACGATTCGCGCGGCGCTCGATGCGCTGATCGACTTCGGTCGGCCCAAGCGCGTCACGCTCGCGGTCCTCATCGACCGCGGTCATCGCGAGCTTCCGATCCACGCCGACGTCATCGGCAAGACCGTGCCGACCGACGCGAACGAAGTGATCAAGGTGAAGCTCACGGAGACTGACGGCGACGACGAAGTCCTGATCATGGAGCATTAGTCGTTGCGCACACCCAGCTCCGCACTTCGCTCCAAAGACCTCCTCGGCATCGAGCCACTCACTCCCGAAGAGATCGAGCTGATTCTCGACACCGCTGAAGGCTTCAAGGAAGTCAGCGAGCGGCCGGTCAAGAAAGTGCCGGCGCTGCGCGGCCAGCTCGTGATCAACCTCTTCATGGAGGCGTCGACGCGCACGCGCGTGTCGTTCGAGATCGCGGAGAAGCGCCTCTCCGCCGACACGCTCAACTTCGCCGCCTCGGGCTCCGCGGTCGAAAAGGGCGAGACGCTCATCGACACCGCCGACAACCTCGTGGCGATGCATCCGAACATGATCGTGATCCGCCACAAGCATCCCGGCTCGCCGCAGATGCTGGCGCAGCGCTATCCGAACATCGCCGTGATCAACGCGGGCGACGGCGCGCACGAGCACCCGACGCAGGCGCTGCTCGACGCGTTCACCATCCGCGAGCGGCTCGGCCGACTGGCCGGCGTGAACGTGACGATCGTCGGCGACATCAAGTACTCGCGCGTGGTCCGCTCGAACATTCATCTCCTCACGAAGATGAAGGCGAACGTGACGCTCGCCGCGCCGCCGACGCTCATGCCGGCCGAAGTCGAGCGGATGGGCGTCCGAGTCGTGCACTCACTCGATGAAGCGATCGAAGGGGCCGACGTCATCATGATGTTGCGCATCCAGCTCGAGCGGCAGGGGAAGCTCAGCTTCCCCTCGCTGCGCGAGTACTACCGCACCTTCGGCCTCACCCGCGAGCGCCTCCGCCGCGCGAAAAAAGGGGTGCTGGTCATGCACCCCGGCCCGATGAACCGCGGCGTCGAGATCGCGTCCGACGTGGCCGACGATCCGAACTACTCGGTGATTCTGGACCAGGTCACGAACGGCGTGGCCGTGCGGATGGCGGTGTTGTATCTGCTGGGTGGAGCGCACGTCAGCGAATGAAGGGAAATTGAAAATTGAGAATTGAAAATTGAAAAATCGGACGGCTGTGTCGCGTTGTGATCCCTTCCGATCTTTCAATTTTCAATTTTCAATTTTCAATTCGTACCAGACACAAACATGAACCTACTCATCACCGGCGCCCGCGTCATCGACCCTTCGCAGGAGCTCGACGGCACTCTCGACATCCTCATCGAAGACGGCGTGATCGCGCGCGTCGACAAGAAGATCAAGGCGAGCAGTATCGTCGAGACGATCGATGGATCGGGCCTCGTCGCCACGCCCGGATTCGTCGACCTGCACACGCATCTGCGCGAGCCGGGGCAGGAGCACAAAGAGACGATCGCCACCGGCACGCGTGCCGCCGTCGCGGGCGGCTACACCGCGGTCTGCGCGATGGCCAACACCGTGCCGCCGAACGACGAGCGCGCGGTCACGGAGATGGTGCTGGCCGAAGCGGCGCGCAACGGTCTTTGCCGCGTCTATCCGATCGGCGCGGTGAGCAAAGGGCTGAAAGGTGAAGAGCTCGCGGAGCTCGCCGATCTGCGCGCGGCCGGCTGCGTCGGCGTGAGCGATGACGGCAAGCCGGTCTGGAACGCCCAACTGATGCGGCGCGCGCTCGAGTACTGCTCGATGCTCGGCATGCCGCTCATCGCGCACGAGGAAGACGCGAACCTCAACGAGGGCGGCGTAATGCACGAGGGCTACTACTCGACGCTCCTCGGCATGCGCGGCATTCCGGCAGCCTCGGAAGAGACGCTCGTCGCGCGCGACGTCATCCTCGCGCGCCTCACCAACGCGCACGTCCACATCGCTCATCTCTCCACCGCCGGCGCGATCGACGCGGTTCGCCGCGCGCGCGCGGAAGGGGTGCGCGTGACGTGCGAAGTGACGCCGCATCACATCGCGCTGTCCGATGAAGCGGTGCAGTCGTTCTCGACGAACCTCAAAATGAATCCGCCCCTGCGCAGCGAGCAGCATCGCCGCGCGATTCTCGAAGGCATCGCCGACGGCACCGTCGACGCGATCGCCACCGATCACGCACCGCATCATTTCGACGAAAAGAACGTCGAGTTCGACCTCGCGCCGTTCGGCGTGACCGGGCTCGAGACCGCGTTCGCCGTCTGCTACGAACAGCTCGTCAAGACGAACATCATCACGCTGCCGCGCCTCATCGAGCTGCTCTCGACCGGCCCGGCACGCATCTTCAATCTCCCTGGCGGCACGTTGCGCAAAGGTGCGTTCGGCGACGTGACGCTGCTCGATCTCGACTCGACGTATGAAGTGACGCGCGAGTTCGCGTCGATGGCGGCCAACTCGCCGTTCGTCGGTGCGCGTCTGCAGGGGCGACCGGTCGTGACGATCGTCGGCGGCATCGTGAAGCACGACCTCCGCGAGAGCATCGCGGCCGCGGCGCCGGAGCGTCCGCGCAGCACGCGCCGCACGTCGAAAGCCAAATGAGCGAGAAAGTGATGAAGCGCGTGGTGATCGTCGACGACTCCACGTCGTATTGCGATCTCTGGTCGAACTTCATGCTCGAACGCTACGCCGACATCGCGCGCGTCGAGACGTACAGCCATCCGTACGACGCGCTGCCGAAGATCGACGCGTCGATCGACCTGCTGATCGTCGACCTCGAGATGCCCGGGATGGACGGAAAAAAGTTCGTCGAGTACGCCCG
>DASVRB010000465.1:0-3641 GCA_036388835.1 Thermoanaerobaculia bacterium
TTTGGAGTGCGGCGACGCCAGTCGCCGCTTTCACTCGCGGCAGCAAGGCTGCCGCGCCGCGACCGTGCCGCGGCGTAGAAAGCGGCCGCCTTGCCGCCGCACTCCAAGCTGTCGTGGCTGCGGCACTTTCTCGCGGAACAAACGCGCACTTTGCGATCGGAGTAAAAGCGGCGACTGGCGTCGCCGCACTCCAAATGCTGCACGCCAACGAAGTACCTGCAATTCGCGACAATCTTTTGGAGTGCGGCGACGCGAGTCGCCGCTTTCACTCGCGGCAGCAAGGCTGCCGCGCCGGGGCCGTGCCGCGGCGTTAGAAAACGGCGGCCTTGCCGCCGCACTCCAAAACGCAGCGCGGTGCCTGAATCAAGACGGTCGGCGCCCAACTGCTCGCGTACTTTACGGGTTGGGAAACCGTCATCTCGCCGCTCGTGATGCTCGGAGCCGTCGCCTTCTCCGCCGCAGTCGGTGTGTTCTTCGGCTACTACCCCGCACGAAAAGCAGCAGCGCCGCATCCGGGGCGAGCAGTTGCCCCTTTCTTCACTTCATCGTTGTAGTCGACGCGCAGCTCGGCGATCTGTCCGGAGACTTGCGTGCCGACGCTGACGGTGCGCACGGCGCTGAGCGTGCCGGTCGCGGAGACGGCCGACTCGAG
Organism: Thermoanaerobaculia bacterium; assembly: GCA_036388835.1. Taxonomy (GTDB): domain Bacteria; phylum Acidobacteriota; class Thermoanaerobaculia; order Gp7-AA8; family Gp7-AA8; genus QHVT01. The sequence continues at coordinate 653 of DASVRB010000465.1, forward strand.
GTCGCCGCGCTCGACGGTGGTGAAGCGATACTCGGTCGTCTCCCGCGCGAATGCAGCGCGATGGACGAGCACTGCCACGATCGCGAGGACGACCACGAGCGTCACCGCGATTGCTGATCTCTTCTTCATGGTCTGGTCCCTTCCTCGTCGTTGTCGTTGTTGTTGAACATGGCCTTTTCAACGTGACGCGATGAGGGCCGCTTTCGCGGTTTGGACGAGATGCACGGCCGTGTCACGAACTGCACGCGGGCGTCATGAAGAGTGGAGGACAGGCAATCCTGCCTGTCCCTCGTATCGTGTTTGGGCACAACGGGACAGGCAGGATTGCCTGTCCTCCACCAATGAAAAACGGCGGGCTTTTGGCCCGCCGTTTCGATAGTTGCGTGCGCTGCAGATCAGTTGCTGCGGTTGCGCTCGCCGCGCTGACCGCGGCGCGCCTGATGCTCGGCCTTGAGCGCGTCGTACTGCGCGCGCTGCTCGGGGGTGAGCAGGGCCAGGACGAGCTGGCGCTCGGCGGTCATCAGTTGCTTGATCTGCGCGCGCTGCTGCTCAACGACCGGCTCGAGCTGTGCGACGCGGGCGGTGTCGCCTGCCTTCTTCGCTTCGCGGAACTGCTTGAACGTTTCGCGGGACTGCTCGAACACCGCTCTGTTCTGCTGGCGGTTGTTCTGGCGAATGGTCTTGATCTGCGCTTTCTGCGCGTCGGTGAGGTTGAGCTTTTCGGCGAACCGCGCACCGAGCTCACCATGGCCGCGCTTGTCGCCGGCCTTCCCTTCGCCGCGGCCGCCGTGCGGCGCCGCAATGGCGAGCGAGGTCGAGAGTGCGAGGGTGGCTGCTACCGTCATCCACTTTTTGTTGTTCATGTTGCGTGTCTCCTTGCCGCAGTAGACAGCCGGCCGGCGCGTTCTCTTTCGCCTCAGAAACGAGCTGCACCATGGTGTCACGAACTGCACGGCTGAGGCACGAAGCGCGCATCGCCACGGCCTGATGCAGCACGAGCGGTTTCATCTGAGCGTGCGGGAGATCGCGCTGATCTTCACGTTCTGGACGGCCCTGGCGACGGTGTCGTCGGTGAACCGGCTGCTCGACGCGCGCGATTTCGGCGTCGGGCGCGTGATCTCGCCGGCCGGCCCGATCACGCTCGCGTTCGTGGAGGCGTGGACCTGGGCCGCGTTCACGCCGCTCATCTTCTGGCTGAGCAGCCGGCACGATATCGGCCGCTCGTCGTGGGTGCGAGTGCCGCTGCTGATCGTGATCGGCATCGGCGTCGCGATCGCGGTCTACGTGCTGCTCGATTTCGCGCGCAGTCAGATCCTGACGACTTTTCCGACGCGGCGGCGCGGCGGCCCTCCGGTGTTCGCGCCGCTGCGTGAGATCGGCCGCTTTCGCTTCCTCAATCAACTGCTCGTCTACGCGGCGGTGCTCGCGACCGGCTACGCGCGCGAGTTCTTTCTGCGCGATCGCCGTCGCCAGCAACACGAGGCGCGATTGCAGGCGCAGCTCGCGGAGGCGCGGCTCGACGCGCTGCGGATGCAGATCAATCCGCACTTTCTGTTCAACACGCTGCACGCGGTGTCGGCGCTGGTGGAGCGCGATCCGGGCGGCGTGCGGCGGATGATCGCGCGCCTCTCGGAGTTGCTGCGGCACACGATCGAGAGCCGCGGCACCGACGAGGTTCCGCTGCGCGAGGAGCTGTCGTTCCTCCGCCGCTACATCGAGATCATGGAGATCCGTTTTCAGGGACGGCTGCAGGTGGCGATGCATGTCGCGGACGATGCGCTCGACGCGCTGGTGCCGAACCTGATCCTGCAACCGATCGTGGAGAACGCGCTCGAACATGGCGCGAGCCGCGCACAGGGGGAGGGCCGCATCGAGCTCGCGGCCGCGCGCCACGGCGACGAGCTGCGCATCACGGTGCGCGACAACGGGCCAGGACTGGAGGAAGGAGCGCCGGCCGGTGTCGGCGTTGCGAACACACGCGCGCGACTCGAACAGTTGTACGGCGAGGAGGCGACGCTGACGCTCGCGAATGAATCATCCGGCGGCGTGCGTGCCACGATCGCGCTGCCGTATCACACGCGCGCCGATCGCTTCGAAGGACGGGCCGATGGCTGAGCGGACGCTGCGCATCGTGATCGTCGACGACGAGCTGCTCGCGCGGCAGCGCATCGAAGACCTGCTGGCGAAACAAGAGCAGGTCGAGATCGTCGGCACCGCGAGCGATGGCAACGCGGCGGTCGAGACGGTCCGCGCGCTGAAGCCCGATCTCGTTTTTCTCGACGTGCAGATGCCGGGACGCAGCGGTCTCGAAGTGGTCGAGACCATCGGCGCCGAGGCGATGCCGGCGACGATCTTCACCACCGCGTTCGATCGCTTCGCGCTGAAAGCGTTCGATCTCGCCGCGGTCGATTACCTGGTGAAACCGTTCGACGATGAGCGCTTCGTGCAGGCGCTGCGGCGCGCCCGCAAGTCGATCGAGCTGCAGGAGGTCGGGCGGATGACCCAGCAGTTGCTCACGATGCTGCACGCATCGCCGCCTCCCACGACAACGCAGCCGGCCGAGGAGAAGAAGGCCGACTATCTCGAACGGATCTCCGTCGAATCGCGCGGACAGGTGCGCGTGGTGCCGGTCTCACGCATCGACTACATCACCGCGAGCGGCCCTTACGCGGAGCTGCACGTCGGCGAGCGAACGTTTGCCATTCGCGAGCGGATGCAGAGTCTCGAGGAGCGGCTCGATCCGGCGGTCTTCTTCCGCATCCATCGCTCCGCAATCGTGAAGCTCGAAAGGGTCGACACGCTCCTCCACGCATCGGGCGGCGATTACGCCGTGCGCCTCAAAGACGGCACGGAGCTGAGCGTGAGTCGCGGGCGGCGTGAGGAGCTGGAGATGAGGTTGGGGATCGCGCGATAACGAATGCAGCCACGTCCCTCGTTACGTTTGGAGTGCGGCGACGCGAGTCGCCGCTTTCACTCCGTGCTCGCTGAA
>DASVRB010000466.1:0-2526 GCA_036388835.1 Thermoanaerobaculia bacterium
TCGACCGTCGCGAAGCCGGGGCCGCCGACCGCGATGTATTTGCCGGCGGTGAGATCGATCAGTTCGTACTGCGTAAAGTCGACCGAGGCCGCGCCCATGTACGTCGGAAGGCGATCGCCCGGCACGACCGCCGGATCTTCCTCCAGGCGCCAGCCCTGCGCTTCCTGGTGGCGCGGCAGGAACTGCAGACTCGGTGAATCGATGGCGGTGAAATCGATGTCCGCCTTCGCCGGCGGTGCGGCCGGAGCGGCGGCTTTTTTGCTCGTGCCGCGGCACGCTCCGGCGAGAAGCAGCGCTACGAGCGCGAGAGCGACTGCAGAAAGTCGATGGTCACGCGAACTCCGGCCGCGGTCGAGCCGCGCGCCTCCCGTGGTGTTTCGCTGTCCGCGTACGCATTCCCCGCGATATCGAGATGAGCCCAGGAACGACAATCGACGAACTCCTTCAAAAAGACTGCGGCGGTGATTGCGCCGCCCCAGCGGCCGCCCGAATTCTTGATGTCGGCCCACTCGCTGCGAATCAGCTCCTTGTACTCGTCCCAGGCCGGAAGTCTCCAGACACGATCACCGGTGCGCTCCCCCGACTCAATCAACATCCGGGCCAGCTCATCGTTGTTCGAGAAGAGGCCGGCCGCCTCGCTGCCGAGGGCCACCACGCAGGCGCCGGTGAGCGTGGCGAAATCGATGATGTGATCGGGCTCGAGCTGCGAGGCGTAATGCAGCGCATCACCGAGGATCATTCGCCCTTCCGCGTCCGTATTCACGATCTCCACGGTCTTGCCGCTCATCATCGTGATGATCTCGCCCGGCTTGTAGGCGCTGCCGGAAGGGAGGTTCTCGGTGGCCGCGAAAATGCCCGTGATCTTCACAGGAATGGCCAGCTTCGCGGCCGCTTCCATGATGCCGATCACCGCCGCCGCGCCGCACATGTCGAACTTCATCTCTTCCATCTTCTCGGCCGGCTTGATGGAGATGCCGCCGGAGTCGAAGGTGATGCCTTTGCCGACCAGCGCGACGTGCTGCTTTGCGCGTTTCGGCGTGTACTCCATGACCACGAAGCGCGGCTCTTCGACGGAGCCGCGATTGACGGCGATGAGGCCGCCCATCTTCATCCGCTCGATCTCGCGCTTGCCGTACACGGTGCACTTCACACCGACCTCGGCGCACACTTCTTCGGCGCGCTCGGCGAGGCGCCGCGGGGTCATGACGTTGCACGGCGCGTTGGCGAGATCGCGCACGGTGCGTACGGCCTCGGCCATCGAGCGCGCCTGCGGTGTGAGCTTTTTGCCGTCGGCCTCGGGAGCGATGACGGTGGCGGTGATGGCGATGCGCTTCTCGTCTTTTTTCGGCGTGAGGTACGCGTCGTACTTGTAGTCGCTCTGCGCCAGCGCGTCGGCCACCGCGAGCGCGGTCTCGTCGGCGGTCATGTTCGGCAGGGTGTAGGGGAAGAGGAGCGCGATCTTCGCGTCGCGCTGCTTTTTCGCGATGCGTCCGGCCGCGGTGATCGGGCCGCGCACGCCGCGATGCGTGAGCGCTTCATGCTTGCCGAGGCCGAGGAGCGTGATCTTGCGAGGGCCGCCGGCGAGAATCGTCAGCGACTCGTCGCCGCGTCCTTCGAACTTCGCTTCCTTCACCGCCGCGCGAACCGCGTCGGGAAGGTCGACGTCGAGGCCGCCGTCAGCGAGCAGAACAAAGAGATGATCGATCTTCGACAGTTTTGCGTCACGTGTAATGTCGACTTGCATGGCGCGGGCGATTGTATGACGCGTCGAAACAGTAGGCACGCCGCCGTTCGTCGTGCAGAATACGCGGCGGGTCACACACAGGAATGAGCCTCTTCGCAGATGTAGGCGAGCGCCGTCAGTACGGGCGCGTCACGCCGGTCCAACGGATTCGCGGGACCGCCGGCAACGCGATCGTGTACGTGCTCGACCTCTCCATCGCGGGCGTGCGCGTCGCGCATCAGGATTCGATCGGCGCAATCGGCAGCACGACGCAATTGACGTTCGAGTGGGAAGGCCGCCGCTTCAGCGCGCCGTGCGAAGTACGCCGGACGAAAGTGGAGAAGCAGGCGCGCTCGCAGTTCGAGAAGTCGCTCTATCACTCGGGTCTGGTGATCCTGAAAAAGGACGCGCTCAACGAAGCGGTGCTGCGCGACATCGTGCAGGCCTGCGTCGCGCGTGCGCTCGACGAGCAGCGCGCGAACGCGCAAGGCGTGCCGGCCATTGCGGCGCAGTCGTTCCAGACCGGCAAAGGCGACGACTTTGTTCGTTGCGAGCTGCGCAACGGCAACTGGACCACGACGCCGACCCGCGACCCGAAGCAGCCGATCGACGGCTTCACGATCTCAGCCTCGGAAGCGCCATCGAAGATGGCCATGCTCTGCCGCGCGTACGAATCAGGCGACATGGAAGGCCGTCGCCTGATCCGCACCTTCGCCGCGCTGAGCATCAGCAAGTCGGAAGGCATTCCGACGCGGCGCTACAACCCGTAAGTGGAGCGGCGGGCTTCAGCCCGCGGACGGCAT
>DASVRB010000467.1:0-4238 GCA_036388835.1 Thermoanaerobaculia bacterium
GCCGCGAGAGCTCCATCTGCAGTTCGAGCGACTGGTAATGCGAGCGATAGAGCACGGCGATGTCGCCGAGTTTTTCGCCTTCATCGCGCAGCTCGAGAATGCGTTGCGCGACGAACGAGGCTTGCTCGAAAACGTCGTCGACGCCGACCACCGCAGGGTCGGGACCGTCGCCGCGCACCGCCTGCAGTTCTTTCGAAAATTGAAAGCGATTCGCGGCGATGGAGGCGTTCGCGAGCTGCAGGATCTGGCGCGTCGATCGGTAGTTTGTCTCGAGCTTGTAGATCTTCGCCTCGGGGAAGCGGAGCGGGAACGTCAGGATGTTTTCGAACGACGCGCCGCGGAACGAGTAGATCGACTGCGCGTCGTCGCCGACCACCATCACGTTCCGCCGCACCGAGGCCATCGAATCGATGATGTCGGCCTGCAGCTTGTTCGTGTCCTGATACTCGTCGACCAGGATGTGGCGGTAGCGGCGCTTGAGCGATTCCGCGACCTCCGGGTGATCGTCGAGCAGCACTTTCCAAAAGACCAGCAGATCGTCGAAATCCATCGTGTTCGCGTCGCGCTTGCGGTCTTTGTAGCGGCGGAACACGTTCACGATCTCGTCGCCGTACATCATGAAATGCGGGTAGTTCTGCTCGAGGTGCAGCTCGAGCGGCGTGCGCGTGTTGATCAGGAACGAATAGATGTCGAGAAGGACGTCGCCTTTCGGAAAACGCTTCTCCAGCGTCTTGATGCCAAGGGAGGAGACGGCCGACTCCATCATCTCCTTCGCGTCCTCGTCATCCAGAATCGAAAAATTCGAGCGATAGCCGATCGCGTCGGCGTGGCGGCGCAGTAATCGGTTGCCGATGGAATGGAACGTACCGCCCCAGATGCGGCGCGTGTCGGTGGTGACGAGCTGCTCGATGCGCGAGAGCATTTCGCGCGCGGCTTTGTTCGTGAACGTGACGATCAGGATTTCCGACGGGTCGACGCCGTCTTCGATGAGGCGCGAAACGCGATAGGTGAGGGTGCGCGTTTTGCCGCTGCCCGCGCCTGCAATGACGAGCAGCGGCCCTTCGCCGGCCATGACCACATCGAGCTGTTCCTGGTTGAGCTCCTCGTCGTAGCGAACCTTGTACTGCTTGGGGGTTTTCGCCGCTCTTTTGAGTGTGTAGCGACGAACTTTTGTCGACTCGGTCATTCCGCGTCGAGCTTATACACATCCACTCCGATCGCGTAGCCGACGAAGCCGTGGTCGGTCTCCATGAGGCGGATCTTGTTCGTTGCCTTGCCGAGGTTCACCGCGCGCCAGGTCGCGCCACCGTCGCGCGTCTCGAAGCCTGTCGTCGATCCGCCGATCCAGCCGGTGTTCTCGTCGATGAACCCGATGCCGAATTCGCGGAACGCGTGATCGTCGGTCACCGGCAGCTCGGACCAGGTCATTCCACCGTCCGTAGACTTGGCCACGTAGCGCTGCGAGACCGTTTTGTCTGGGTTGTAGTTCTGGACCGTGACGTAGCCGGTCTTGCGGGTGGGGAAGGAGACTTTCCAGGTGATCTCGTATGGGCGCGCCGACTGATAGCGCGTCGTCCACGTCTTGCCGCCGTCGGACGTGGTGATGATGCGTGCGTTCGAAGTCTGAGTGTTGCGATCGCTCGACCCGCAGATCACGCCGTTGAATTCGTCGAACATCATGACGTCGGTGATGATCGCGGTGTATTCGCTGAGGTCTGTGGTGGTCCAGGTGTCGCCGCCGTCGGTCGACTTCATCAGGAAGGCCGGGCCGCCGACGCGTCCGGCCGCGTAGATGTGGGTTTTGTAATCGAGGTTGCCGGCGTTGATGTAGGAGAAGCGGTTGACCCAGATCGCGCAGAGGCCTTTGACGGCCGGGCCGGTGATGCTGGTGACGGCGGTCCAGGTCTCGCCGCCGTCGCGCGTTTCGTAGAGCGGCGTTTCGTCGGTGACGTTCGGAAAATATTCGGTGCCGATGTTGCCGGCGAAGCCGCGCTTCTCATCGACGAAAGCGATGCAGCGAAAGTAGGTGCCGGGCTTGTTGAGCTTGAGGACCCAGGTCTCGCCGCCGTCGGTCGATTTGTAGATGCGGCCGGCGCCGTTGACGTACCAGCCGGTCTTCTCGTCGATGAAGAAGATGTCGTCCTGCTTCCCTCGATACGCCTCGGTGGTCAGTTGTTTCCACGGCAGCGGGGTGTCGGGGGCGACGGCGCGCTGCGCCTGCGGCTCCGGTTGCGCTTCGCGTGCGGCGGCCGTTGCGTTCTGCGGTGCGTCGGCCCGCGGCGCGGTGCTCGTGCAGGCGAGGAAGATGGAAGTGGCGGTGAGGAGCGCGGCGACGTTTCGCATCCGCGAACATACGGAAAGTCTCACCGCGGGTTGCGCGCGCACGGCTGTTGCTTTGCTGACAGGCATGATGCGCCGCATTGCTCTCCTCTCCCTGCTCGCTCTTGCCGCCGCCGCGTGCGCGCCGAACCCGGCGCTGGACGTCGAACAGACCCCGCGATCGCGCTACACCGGCAACGTCGGTGAGTCGCCGGTCGGCGTGATCCCCGAGGGATCGCTGCGCGATGCCGCGCGCAACCGCGACGTCCAGATCGCGGTCGATTACCCGACCCGGCCCGGTCCGCATCCTCTGATCCTCTTCTCGCACGCGTTCGGCGGATCGCAGCGCGAGTACGTCGGCCTCAGCTCGTTCTGGGCGAGCCAGGGCTATGTGGTCGTTCGTCCCGCGCACGCCGATTCCGGCCGCGCCGCGAGCGGCAGCGCTGCCTCGCTGCAGCAGGCGTGGACGAGTCAGGGGGCCGCGGAATGGAGAGCGCGCGTGCAGGACATCGTGCTGGTGCTCGATCAGCTCGATCAATTGGAGCAGCGCTATCCCGAGCTGCAGGGGAAGATCGATCGGACGAAGATCGGTGTGGGCGGTCATTCGTACGGCGCGTTCACGGCCATGCTCGCGGGCGGCGCGCGGACGTTCCCCGGCGGCACGACGTACGGCGATCCGCGCATCAAGGCAGTGCTGGCCATGGCGCCTCCCGGACCGGGAGAGACGCGCGGCCTGACCACCGAATCGTGGCGCGAGCTGCGGGTGCCGACGCTGTTCATGACCGGCACACGAGAGACCGGCGCGACGGAAACCGAGACCGCCGAGTGGCGTCGCGAGCCGTTCAATCTCGCCGCGGCGGGCGACAAATGGCTGATCGTGCTCGAAGGGGGCGATCACAGCGCGTACACCGGCCGCATGGCGCCGCCGCCGGTCGACAACGTCACCACCGACGATCCGATCATGTCGAGTGGACGCAATCCGGTGAATCAGGCGCCGCGGACGAACCAGCAGCGGCGCGAGCCGCGCGAGAGCATGGCCGGCCTGCGCGTGCGCGGTGCATTCAACAATGTGAAAGCGCTGTCGCTCGCGTTCTGGGATGCGTATCTGCGTGCCGACGCCGAGGGGCGTCAGGCGCTCGAAGCGGCCGCGAGCCGCGGCGGCATCACGCTGGAGCGGCGCTAGTGGATCTCGCGAGCGCAAAGGTACTGGTGACCGGCGGCAGCTCCGGCATCGGCCTCGAGACCGCGCGGCAGTTGCGCGCACGCGGCGCGCAGGTCGCGATCTGCGGACGGAATGAAGCGCGGGTGCGAGAGGCCGCGGATGCGATCGGAGCGCTCGCGATTCACGCCGACGTGAGCGTCGAAGCGGACGTGGTGCGGATGGTGCGGCAGGTCATCGACACGTTCGGCGGTTACGACGTGCTGATCAACAACGCCGGCTTCGGCTCGTTCGCACCGCTGGTCGAGACCGATCTCGCGGAAATGCAGCGTGTGTTCGCGACAAATGTGTTCGGGGCGATGCTGGTCGCTCGCGAATCGGCGAAGCACTTCATCGCGCAGAATCGCGGCAACATCGTCAACATCTCCTCGACCGCCGGCCAGCGCGGCTTCGCCGGCGGTACCGCGTATTCAGCCAGCAAATTCGCCCTCTCCAGCATGACCGAGTGCTGGCGCGCCGAGCTCCGCAAACACAACATCCGCGTGATGCAGGTGAACCCGAGCGAAGTGCAGACCGAGTTCGTCACGAACTCCGGCCGCCCCGCACGCGCCGCCAGCGACCGCAAACTGCAGGCGCCCGATATCGCCCACACGATCGTCGCAATGCTCGAGATGGCGGACCGCGGGTTCATTACGGAAGCCGCCGTTTGGGCCACGAACCCGGATTGATCAGGTCGTTCTGGTGGAGCGGCGGGGGGTTT
>DASVRB010000468.1:0-9391 GCA_036388835.1 Thermoanaerobaculia bacterium
ACGTTCTTTTTTGCTGTCTTTCGTGAGCAACGTCACAACACCGGTCTGATGCGGCACTGTCATTGCTGGCGTCGAGGCATCAATGATGACCCAAGATCATCTGAGCCGGCGCCGGAGCGATTACGAGTCGTTGAACGACCCGCCATTGCGCGTCCTCGCCGTCGACGACGACCGGATGTACCTCAAACGCCTCCAGCTCGTGCTCACGCGAGCCGGCTTTGATGTCGTGACCGCCCATGACGGCGTTTCCGCGCTCGACCAGATCCGGAAGGACGCCGCGATCAGCGTGCTGCTGATCGACCTCTCGATGCCCGGCATGGACGGGATCGAAACCGTCCGCCACGCCCGCAACGAGTGCGCCTTTCCCGGCCTGTACGCCATCCTCCTCACCGCCAGTGACGGAACGGAAGTGAAGCTCCGGGCGCTCGACAGCGGCCTCGACGATTTCCTGACCAAGAGCTCCTCCGACTCCGAAATCCTGGCAAAACTGCGCAGCTCGGCGCGTCGCCTGGAGATGGAGCGCCGCCTTCACCTGCAGAACGAAGAGCTGCAGACGCTCGCGCTCACCGACGAGCTGACCGGCATCTCGAATCGCCGCGCCCTCTTCCGCGAAGCCGACGCGATCCTCGCCGCCGGCAAGTCGCTCTCGGTCGTGCTGTTCGACCTCAACCGGTTCAAGCAGATCAACGACACGTACGGACACCTGATGGGCGATCGCATCCTCGCGGACGTGGCCGCCTGCCTGAAGACGAACACGCGCGTCGGCGACGTGATCGCCCGCTACGGCGGCGACGAGTTCGTGCTGCTGCTTCCCGATACCACCACGGAAATGGCCCGCCAGATCACCGACCGCATTTGCCGCCAGATCTCCGAGCTGCGCTGGGATGTGGCCGGTCAGTCGATTCAGATCAACGTCGGCACCGGGCTCTCCACCGCCGGCAGCGGCAGCAGCATCTCGACGCTGCTCGCCGAGTCGGACGCGAAGCTGTACGACGCGAAGATGGCTCGCGACCTCGGCGCCGCGGAGCTAGGGATTCAGCTCTAAATAGCTGAGGTGGTTGGTGGCCACTTCCTGAGCCCACGGTGATTCGGGATCGAGGGCGAGGTACTCCTGCCACGCTTTCTTCGCCTCGGCGTTCCGTCCGAGCCTCTCCAGCGCCAGCGCCCGATTCCACGCGAGCTCCGGCGTTTTCTTCACGCGCCACTGTTCGTCGACCAGCGCGTACGCGTTCGCAACGTCTTCATCCGAGCCGCGCGCGAGCAGCGCAACCGCGAGATCGTTCGCGATTGCAGGACGCTCGTCCGGTTTCGCGGTACGGAGGGCCTCGGTCAGCGGCTCGACGGCCTGGCTTTGTAAGCGAACGCCGCCGACGACGAGATACGCAAGGCCGGTCGCGTGCGGGTCGGCTTTGGGGTCGCTGTGAATGCGCGCCGCCTCCGCCTGCAGCTTGTACATCTGGACGTCCGGATCGGCGTCTTCCTTTTTGCCTCCGCGTTTCGGCGAAAATTTCTGATACGGAAATCCGCTCAGCCGCCCTTCCATCTGGCGGTTCGGCACACCAGCCGAGACCTCGGCCAGCATCTCGACGTCGCTCTTTGCGAAGAAACTCTGCAGCGGACCGCCGAAGACGACGAACAGACCGGCCGCGAGCGCGGCTACGGACAGCGCGACTTTCCAGCCGCTGCGCCGCGGCTCGAAATCACCCTCGATCACGTTGTCGTCGCTCATCGGACTCTCTTCGTCCATCGCCGCAAAGTCGTTCGCATCGAGCACGAGGCTGCGGCATTCGCCGCACTCGGCGAGATGTGCGACCACCGCATCGCGTGCGGCGCCTGTGAGGCGCCCGTCGATGAATGCGGCAAGTTCATTCTCGGTCGGACAATCAGTCTTCATCACAGCGGGAGCGCTCATCCCACCCTCCCTTGGTCATCTCTGCCCCTCTCCCCGCCTGAGGAATGAGAAGGACGCGAGCCGCCGATTTCTGATGACGAAACGGTGTCGAAGTTGAGCTCCTGATCGCCGCCCGTGAGGATGCCGGCCACGTCGGATTGACTGACGCCGGCGCGCTCGAGACCGCGACGGAGCGTAATGAAGAGCTTCTCCAGCCGTTTGTAGATTTTCTTCTGCTCGATCTGCAGCGCCTGGGCGATATCCGGCACCTTGCGCGCGTCCCAGAAACGCATCTGCAGAATGAGACGGTCTTCCGCTTCCAGCTCGCCGAGGAGACCGTCCATGGTCGAAGCGGCGCGGCGTGCGGCGCGTTCGCGGTCGCGGGCCTGCACACGCTCGTCCGTCTCCGCCTCATCGGCCACCGTCTCCGGCAGCAGCTCGTCGGAAACCGGCATCGGGCGCGGGACGCGCGTCGGCAGCCGAAAATAGATCGCCTCGAGCTCCGCGACCGTGAACTGCGATCCGGAGGGTGTGGTGAGGACGCGAACCGCCTCGCCGAATGAATAGCCGTCGCGCGAGAGCAGCCGTTCGAGGACGATCGCCTTCTCGCCGAGGCGCTTCGCTTCGGCGGAAGGACGCCATTTCCCCCACTGCTCCACACGCCATTGTTGATAGAGCCGGATGATCACTGTGGTGAGGTAGGTGGAAAGCTTGCTGCGGTCCTCGAATTTGCGAAAAACCGCGTAATCGTCGTCGAGGAGCCGCACGCGTACTTCCTGTGTGAACTCCGCGGCATCGTCGGGATTCAGGTGGTAACGGTGCGCGACGCATCGCGCGATGCGCTCGATGGTCGAGAGGTTCTGAAGGTAGGTCTCTTCGGCCGTCATCCGCCGCCACACTGCACAAGATTCGGGTACCTCGGCAGTCTAGCAGTAAGACACGCAAAGAGTGCTGCGGCGGCTCGAGGCCGCCGCGCACCTGTCCGTCATTCGCGGCCTTTTTTCACGTCCGTCACGTCATCCGTGCCGTCGAGGCGCGACACCGCCGGTTTCGTGTCGTGGCTGCCGTGCGCGTATTCGCGTCCCTGACGTTCGTCCATTTTTGGACCGACGCGCCGAGCCTCGTTCTGCTCGGTGGTCAATCCACGCGGTCCTTCGTAACGGTCTCCGTGATACAGCGAGCCTTTCGGCGTGTGAATCACCCGGTCACCTTTGATGCGCGTCTTGCGATCCGGCGAGCCTGTCTTCTCGTCCGGACCGTTCTGGTCGTCTCTCATTCAGTGTCCTCCGTCGGGAGCGGCTCGATGCGCCGTTCCCACGCTCCATAAGAGCAATCCGCACGCCGTTTGCACCTCATGCAAACCGTGCAAAGAGAGATTGAACGCAATGAATGGGGCCGCTTTTTCGAATCGTTCACCATGCAGCACGATCACTGGCTGGTGAGCGTCGACGGCGAGAAGCAGACGATGCCGCTGGAGGGAATCATCGCGCGTGACGAGCTCATCGTGATTACGCTCGGCGGCGACATCAGCCATCACAGACGCATCACCATCGACGCCAAACGGGTTACGGTTCAGCAGGCCGGCGGCGTCGATCAGGGAGTGGCCATCGAGTCGCAGGATGGACATACCACCCGTCTCGCCTTTCGTTCGCCGATGCCGCCGGAGCTCGTGGACGGCATGGCATGAACATCGAGAAATTGCGCGGCGCCATGCACGCCGTCAATGGCGACAGTACCGACTACGACGCGCTCATGGACCTGATCGGCAACGCCTCGATCGTCTGCATCGGCGAGGCGTCGCACGGAACGCACGAGTTCTATCGCGAGCGGGCCAAGATCACGAAGCGGCTGATCGACGAAAAAGGCTTCAACGCCGTGGCGGTGGAAGCCGATTGGCCGGACGCGTACCGCGTGAACCGGTATGTGCGCGGCACGAGCGACGACGGCTCGGCCAATGAAGCACTTGCAGGATTCACGGCGCGCTTCCCCACCTGGATGTGGCGCAATGCCGATGTGCTCGATTTCGTCGGCTGGCTTCGCGGCTTCAATGACGCGGTGGCGGACGACGCGCAGAAAGTCGGCTTTTACGGCGTCGATCTCTATTCGCTCTTCTCTTCCATTGAAGCGGTCATTGAATACTTGGAGCAGGTCGATCCGGAAGGGGCGAAACACGCCCGGAGTCGTTATGCGTGTTTCGATCATTACGGCGACGAGGCTCAGGCCTACGGTTATGCGACCGCGACCGGCATTGCACAATCGTGTCAGGACGCGGTGGTCACGCAATTGACGGAACTGCGCCGCCGCGCGTCGGAGCTGGTGACGCAATCCGACCTTCCTGCAGACGAATTCTTTTACGCGGAACAGAATGCGCGCCTCGTAGCCAATGCGGAGGAGTATTACAGGAGCATGTTCGCCGGCCGCGTGTCATCATGGAACCTGCGCGACCGCCACATGGCCGAGACGATCGACGCGCTGGTCGCACATCTGTCGAAAGGCCGCGCCCCCGCCAAAATTGTGATTTGGGCCCACAATTCTCACCTCGGCGATGCGCGTTTCACGGAAATGGGTCAGGACGGCGAATTGAACGTCGGCCAATTGATGCGCGAACGGTATGACGACAATGCCGTCCTGATCGGCTTCAGTACCTACACCGGCACCGTCACCGCGGCCGATGATTGGGACGCCCCCGCACAACGGAAGCGCGTCAATCCCGGCCTCAAAGGGAGCTACGAGGAACTGCTGCACCAGGTGTCGCCATCCCCGTACTACCTCACCTTCCGCGGCGACAGCATCGCGACCGAAGAGCTCGACCAGCCACGCCTCCAACGCGCCATCGGCGTGATCTATCGCCCCGACACCGAACGCCAGAGCCACTACTTTCACGCCCGCCTCCCCCGCCAGTTCGACGCAATGATCCATTTCGACGAAACGAGAGCGGTCGAGCCTCTGGAACAGGAGCCCGAGGCGAATTCGGCCGAGCCGCCGGAAACGTTCCCGAGTGGGATGTAGCGCTCGCTGCGCTCGCGGTTGTCGGTTATCGGGAACCGCGCGCCGCATGCGCGCGGGGTTATCTGTGGCGTTTCGCCTGGACGCCATTTACCGCGTGACCTGAAGTCCAGGCGAGTAACCGCAGACAACCCCGCGCGCGTGCGGCGCGCGGTTCCTGATAACCGACAACAGATCTCTACGAAAACGCAACAACCCGCTAAAATCGCACGATGTGTCGCTGGTGCAAGGGAGTGGTGAGCGGGCGTCGTCGCACCTTTTGTTCGGATGCGTGTGTGCACGAGTGGCGGCTACGGTCGAGCTCGTCGTATCTGCGCGAATGCGTGTTCGAGCGCGATCACGGCGTTTGCGCGCTCTGCAGCAT
The DNA here is from genome assembly GCA_036388835.1 of Thermoanaerobaculia bacterium. Lineage (GTDB taxonomy): Bacteria > Acidobacteriota > Thermoanaerobaculia > Gp7-AA8 > Gp7-AA8 > QHVT01. The sequence continues at coordinate 5,262 of DASVRB010000468.1, forward strand.
CGATACGCACAAGCTCCGTCGCAGGATCATGCGCATGCCGTTCGGTGAGCGGATGCGTGAGATTCGTAAGCTGCAGGAGCACGGCGTCATTCATAAGAAGCGCAAGTCGTGGTGGGAAGCGGACCATGTGCTGCCGGTCGTCGAAGGCGGCGACTCGAACCTCGAAAACATGAGGACGCTTTGTATCCCCTGCCATCGCGGCGTCACGCGCGAGCTGCGCGACAGGAGGACGCGGAAGGCGCACGCCGCCGCGCCTCTCGTCACAGAAGCGTGAGCGTCCGCTTCCGCTCGACTCCGGCACCTTGTTTGAACTGTAGAGGCTCGAACAAGGAGCCACTATGCGAAAAGCATCTCTCGCCTTCACCCTCGTGCTGCTCGCGGCGTGCAGCACCAATCCGGCAACCGGAAAACGTCAGTTCAACATCGTCCCCGAGTCGCAGGAGATCGCGATCGGGCAGCAATCCCATCCCGAAATCATCAAGCAGTTCGGCATCTACAACGAGAAACCGGAACTGAACCGGCTCGTCGAGCGCGTCGGCCGGGAGCTCGCCGCAAAATCGGAGCGGCCGAATCTCCCGTGGCAATTTACCGTCCTCGACACGCCGATGGTCAACGCGATGGCCGTCCCGGGCGGCTACATCTACATCACACGCGGCATGCTCGAGCGCATCAATTCCGAGGATGAGCTGGCGGGCGTGCTCGGACACGAGATCGCACACGTCACGGCGCGCCACAGCGCTCAGGCAATCTCGCGGCAGCAGCTCGCGCAATTCGGTATGGTCCTCGGCGCGGTAGTCGCTGGCCCCGAGGTATTACAGCAATACGGGCAGCTCGCCGAGCTCGGAATCGGTCTGCTCTTCCAGAAATACTCGCGTGCTCATGAAACCGAGGCCGACCTCCTCGGCACGGGGTACATGGCCGAGGCGCGGTACAACCCCATTGGCGCCGAGCGGATGCTGATGACACTGCAGCGGCTCGACAAAAACCAGAGCAGCGGAATCGACCGCTACTTCATGTCGCATCCCGATCCCGCCAAACGCGTGCGCGACGTACAGCAGAAAGTCGCGGAGCTCGGCGGCATGGCCTCGGCCGGCAATGGCCAGGAGCCCAATCGCAATGAATACGTCCGCCTGCTCGAAGGCGTGATCACCGGCAACAGCACTGAAGACATCGTCATCAAGAACAACACGGTTTACGACCGCTCGCACGGCATTGTGGTCAATGCGCCAAGCGGCTGGACCGCAACCACTGCACCGGGCGTGCTGTTCGCGATGCAGCCGCAGGGACGCGCGAATTCCAGTACCTATTTCGTGGCGCAGGAAGTCGAGGCGCGTCAGCTCCAGGGACGCGATGCGCAGCATGCCGTTCGCATTCGCTTCGAGCAAATGGGCCTGCAGTACGCCGGGTCGCGTGAAGCACGCATGCGCAGCGGCGAGCGGTTCGCGGTCGACGTGTGGCAGGGCCGGACGCAGGGCGGCGTGGTCGGAGTCGAGACGACGCAGTTCTCGCACGGCGACCACGTCACAGTGCTGATGTTCGTCGGCCCGGGCGGCGCGAGCCGCAATAGCCCGATGGCGGAAATCCTGTCGCAGATGAACGTAAATCATCAGCAGGTCCGCTCGGTAAACCCACCACGCATGCACCTCGGCACAGTGCGGCAGGGTGAGAGCTGGGCCGATCTCGCGCGCCGCGCGAACGGCAATACGCGGAATGCCGAGGCCATTGCGAACATCAATGGCTTCGACCTCAGAACCCCGCCGCCCGCCGGCATGCTCGTCAAGCTGCCGGAAGACGTCGTCCCCGAGACTTAATCCTTGCGAATATTCGAGCCGTGGAGGTGGGCAATCCGCCACCTCCCGGCTTCGCGGCGCAATACGAATGTCCGACGCGACGTGACGTTCGGATTGACGATCTGAAACGTCACCACCGCCGCGTCGCCCATCTCCTGCACCCGCAAGTCCTGAGGCTGCGGCATCCCCCCGCGATACCCCGGCCCGAACAACGCCGCAAACGCGGTGCGGATCTCTTCCCGGCCATTGACGCGTAATGGCTGATTGTTCATCGGCAGGAACACCGTCGCGTCCTCCGTGAACAGATCTGCAATGGCAACGTCGCCTTTGTCCAGTGCGGTGAGAAATGCATTGACGGCCGTTTGTGGAGATTCGGTCTGTACAGTGGTGGTTGCGCAGGCGGTGAGAAACAGAACAAGGCTTACGACAAACGTGCGCTTCATCATCAGTAACCTCTCGCTCCAAATGCTTGTCATCCCGAGCCGGCACGGCCGGCGGCGCTGGTTGGCCCAGCCTCGGGCACGCTGTACTACGTCGGCCGGCCTTGAGGAGTGCGATGACATCTGCGATGTCATTAGAAGCGTAGTCGAGGGACCTGCGCGGGAGGGGCGCGAAGCACATGCGCACATGCGTTCCGCGACCCGCTCACCCAGGTCCCTCGCTACGCTCGGGATGACAAATCATAAAGAACCGAGGAACCGAGACACCGAGGAACCGAGGAACCGAGGAACCGAGGAACCCGAGGAACTCCGAGGAACTCCGAGGAACTCCGAGGAACTACCGCATCGCCGCCGCGACAATCCTCTCCACCGAGGGCACGTACGCCGCTTCCAGCGGGAACGATGCGGCGGCGGGGGCGTCGGGGCCGGTCACGCGCATGACCGGCGCCTTCAACGCGCTGAACGCCTTCTCCGCCACGATCGCGGCCACTTCCGCGCCGACGCCGCAGATGCCGGCGGCTTCATGGACCACCACGGCGCGGCCGGTTTTGCGTACTGAGGCGAGCACCGTTTCTTCATCGAGTGGTTTGAGCGAGCGAAGGTCGATCACTTCCGCGGAGACGCCCTGCTCCTGCAGCGCGTTCGCGGCTTCGAGCGAGGTGTGCACCGTCTTGCCGTACGACACCAGCGTCACGTCGCTCCCCTCGCGGCGCACGATCGCCTTGCCGATCGGCACGACGTGTTCGCCTTCCGGCACTTCGCCCGGCGTGTACATCACGCCGATGTCGGCGAAGAACATCACCGGATTGTCGTCGCGAATTGCGGACTTCAGCAGTCCTTTGAAATCGGCGGCCGTGGACGGCATCACCACCTTCACGCCGGGCGCGTGAACGAACCACGCTTCGTTGTTGTGATTGTGCTGCGCGCCGACGCCCCACCCGGCGCCGGTGCGGACGAGCGTGACCATTGGAAACTTGAACTGGCCGCCGGAGATGTAGCGCAGCTTGCCGGCGCTGTTCACCAGTTCGTCCATCGCGAACGTGACGAACGGCGCGAAGAGGAGATCGATGACGGGACGCAGTCCGGTGGCTGCTGCGCCGGCCGCGGTGCCGGCGATGATGCCTTCCGCGAGCGGCGTGTTGCGCACGCGCTTCGCGCCGAATTCCTGCACGAGTTTGTAGCCTTTGGTGGCGGTTCCTTCACCGAACGTGATGACGCTCGGGTCGCGCCGCATCTCTTCGGCGAGCGCGTCGTTGATGGCCTGATCGGGAGTGATGGTCGTCATGTTCATGGCGTTCCTCAATTCGATTACGCGTAAACGTCGGTGGTGAGCTCGTCGAAGCTCGGGTACGGAGAGCCGATCGCGAACGCTTCCGCGTCTTCGATGCGGCGCGCGACGCGCGACTTGATCGCGTCCAGCTCTTCGGGGGTGATGGCGTCGTTGCCGAGCAGCCGCGCCTCGAGCGTGTTGATCGGATCCTTCGCTTTCCACGCCGCTAGCTCGTTCTTGTCGACGTACGACTGATCGTCCGGCTCCATGTGGCCGCGCGTGCGGTAGGTGTAGGTCTCGAGAAGGTACGGCTTGCGGTTTTTGCGGACGTATTCAACGGCGAATTTCGCCGCGTCGTTCACGGCCTCGAAGTCGTTGCCGTCGACGGTGCGCGCCGCCACGCGATAGGCCTTGGCGAAGTCGCTGACGTGATCGGCGAGCATCGTCTCTTTGCGGTGCACGTATGCCTGCCACTGATTGTTCTCGCAGACGAACAGCACCGGGAGGTCCCACACCGCCGCGAGGTTCATCGCCTCATGGAAGATGCCCTCGGTGGCCGCACCGTCGCCGAAGAAAACGACCGCGATTGCGTCGGTGTCTTTCATCGAGAGCGAGAGGCCGACGCCGGTC
>DASVRB010000469.1:0-7548 GCA_036388835.1 Thermoanaerobaculia bacterium
CATCGTCGTCGGCGGCGTGAAGTTCTACGATCGCGCGGAGATCAAAGACATCATGTCGTACGTCCGCGCGTCGGTGCGTCCGCACGACACGCCGTCGATCGAGCGCGTCATCAATGTGCCGACGCGCGGCATCGGCGACACGACGATCAACACGCTCTCCGAACAGGCCGAGCAGCAGAACGTTTCGCTCTGGACCGTCATCGAAGGCGATCTCTCGTTCCTCCCGGCGCGCGCCGCGAAAGCGGTCAAAGAGTTCCGCGAGATCATTCACGACCTGCAGCGCGCGACGTCGAATCCGCTGCCGGAGTTCATGGATTACGTGCTGCTGCGAACCGGCTACCGGCGCATGCTGCAGGAATCGCGCGATCTGCAGGACGAGTCGCGCCTCGAGAACCTCGAGGAACTGCTCAACTCCTCGCGTGAATATTCGGAACAGAACCCGGGCGCGGCGCTCGCTGACTACCTCGATTCGCTGACGCTGATGTCCGATCTCGACAAGTACGAGGCGGAGAAGGGCGTCACGCTCATGACCCTGCACTCAGCGAAAGGGCTGGAGTTCAAGGTCGTCTTTCTTGCCGGGATGGAAGAAGGAATCCTGCCGCACGCGAACTCGCTCGAGAAATCGGACGACATGGAAGAGGAGCGCCGCCTCTGCTACGTCGGCATGACCCGCGCGCGCGAACAGCTCTATTGCCTTCACGCGCACGAGCGCCGCGTGCACGGCCGGTTCCGCGAGCAGACCGCGTCGCCGTTCCTCACCGAGATTCCGTCCGACGCGGTCGAGCAGGTGCGGCTTGGCGGCTCGCGCTATTCGTCGTCATCGCAGGAGCCGTCGTGGCGCGAGCGTCCGATTCAGCAGCAGCGTTACGGCGCGCCGCAACAGCCGCGCTACGGATCGCAACCTCCGCAACAGCAGCGGTACGGTGGTTCTGGTTCGCAGCCGCCGCAGCATCAGCGCTACAGCACCGCGCAGCAGCCGCAGCGCAAGCCCGCGCCTGCGCCGTCGCCGAAGAATGAGTCAGTCAATGGTGTGTTGTCGTTCTTCCAGAACGCGCCGGTGCAGTTCGATCCCGGTGCCATCACCGCGGCCAAACAGCAGGCGCCCGCGGCCGGCGCCGCGGAGTTGAAGCGCGGCCAGAAAGTGCGTCACGAGCAGTTCGGCGTCGGCACGATCCTGACGATGGAAGGCAGCGGCCCCGAGGCCAAGCTGACCGTCTACTTCGACCGCGGCGGCTCGAAAAAGTTCATCGCCAAATTCGCGAAACTGACGCGCGTCTGAGGCACGTTCATCGCCGCACGGAACGCCGTTTCGGTCCGCGCGGAACAGCCGGCACCTCGAACTGCTGCCGCGTCACGCTCATCTTCCCGAGGCCGTCGGAGAACGTGGAGAGAAACACGCCGTGCGCCGCCGCGGTGGTGTTGTAGTCGCCGATGAATCCGACCGCGGCCATGTCGACGATTCCGGTCAGCGGCTTCTGCTCGCCGAACGTGGTGCCACCATCCGTAGAGCGCGTGGAGTAGAGGCGGAACTTCGTGCTGCCGGGATTCTCGCGTCGGTCGAGCCACGTCACCACGAGATCTCCGGTGAGTGGATCGCAGGCGAGTGTCTGAAACAGGCCCGTACTTCCGTTGACCGGGGTCAACGCACGAGGCGCCTCCCAGCTCCGGCCGCCGTCGGTCGACCGGCTGAAGTAGATGGTGCCGACGAACGAGCGCGAAAGCTGCGGCCCGGTGATGGAGGCGATCCAGGCGACATAGACGTTACCGCGATGTGGTCCGTTCGAGACGTCGACGGCGTTCGACAGGAAGGTTGCGGATGACGCGATTCGCACCGGCTCTTCGAACGTCACCCCGCCATCGGTGGAGCGCTGCGAACAGTACGTTCCGTCGCCGCATGTCCGGAGCAGATGCAGCAGGCCGTTCGGCCCGATCGACATCTGCGCGCCGCTGCCGGGGCCAAGCACCACTTCCGGACTCCAGGTCACGCCACGGTCGGTCGAGCGGGAGAAGACCGAGTCGATCCGCGAGCTGTTGTTGACGTCGACGCGCAACCACGAGACGTAGACATTTCCGTCGTGCGCGCTGCCCGTGGTATCGACGGCGATCCACTCTTTGTCGTCGGAGTAGCGCGGGTTGTCTTCCGGCGCGCGCTCCACGACGCCGACCGGCTGTTCCCACGTCTTCCCGTTATCGAACGAACGCGAGACGCCGATGCCGCCGTACGTGAGCGGATAACTGTTCGGCCAGCCGAGGAGCGTCGCCGCGTACATGACGCCGCGCCGATCGCTCGCTACGACCGGATCGCCATGACGCACATACGTACGTTTCGCAGTCGTGTAGCCGAGTTTCCCGCCGTAGTGCCACGACTTGCCGCGGTCGTCCGTGTAGAACGGCTGCACGTTCGCATTGCCGACGCCCGACAGCACGCCGATTGCCACCGCCTTGTACGGATCGGCCGCGGAAAACGCGATCGATGTTTCCCACACATGCCCATCCGTCGCCGCGACGACAGTGGCTGGAGGCTCCTGCGCGTACGTCGAAAGCGACAGCGACAGTGACAGCGAGAATGCAACGCCTACCGCAACCGCGACGCGCGTCTTCATGAGGTTCCTCCGGAACGAAGGATCAGGATGGTCGCGCGGTCAGCAAGCGGTCAATGCGGCTCACGGACTGTTACGGCTTCGTTACGGCGATGTGAGTCGAAATGACTCGTCTGCACGGCGGCCGAAGCGGCCGCCGCTCCACAGGTACGAGGCGAGTTGCTTAGCGGGAGCTTCGATGCAGCGCGTTCAGCTTTTCGCGACTTTGCGCCGCCGCTGGTGCAGGCGGTCGATGAGTTTGGTGGCGGTGCGGACCTGCTCGAGGATCTTTTCTTCGAGGCCGGCGCCTTTGATCTTGAAGCTTTTGGCGCGGCGGAAGACCTGGCGGGCGCGGTCTTTTTCGCCGCTTTCGAGCAGGGCCATGCCGAGGTGCATGAGGTTCGTGGCGGTGGGGCCGAGATCGGCCGATTTCGTGAGGAAATCGACGGCGTTCTTGAACTCGCGGCGTTTGAAGTAGACCCAGCCGAGGGCGGCGAGCGGGAACTGCTTCAGCTCTTTCGGCGAGTAGCGGAGCGCGAGCTGCGCGCTCTCGAGCGCCTCGTCGAGGTTCTCTTCCATGTCCGCGAGCGTGTACGCCTTCTCGAAGTAGGCGATCGACTTCGCGTAGTTGGAGGTGTAGTCGCGCAGCATTTCTTCGAGCGCGCGATTGGCGTCTTTGAAGTTCCCCTCGGCGCGCAACGCTTCGACGAGCGTGGTGTACGCGGCGGCGGCAACGACCTCGGCCGGCCGGTGCTTCAGTACGCGACGCGCGACGGAAATGGCCTCGGAGTTGAGGTCGAGGTGCGAGCAGAGCAGCGCGTACGGAAGGAGGATGTTGATGTTGTCCGGCTCGTCTTCCGCGGCGCGCCGGTACTGCGCGAGCGCCTCGGTGTACTTGCCTTCGCTGGCCAGCGCGTCGGCCTGGCTGACGACCTGCGCGGCCGCTCCCTCGACCGGCACATGTCCGGAAATCCCTTCGTAAATCTTGACGGCCTGCTGGTACTCCATCTTGTTCGGATTGAGCTCCAGCGCTTCCTGGAAGCAGTCGATCGCTTTGCGGTTCCAGTTGCGATCGAGATAGCAGAGGCCGAGGTGATAGATCGCTTCTTCGTAATCAGGATCGAGCTTCAGCGCGGCCTGGAACGAACGAATGGCGCGGTCGAGCTGACCCTTGTCATAGAAGATCGTGCCGAGGAGGTAGTACGCCTGCGGGATGGCCTCGAGCTGAATGGCCTTCTCGAGGAACTTCTGCGCGCGGAGAAGTTTTCCTTTGCGCGCGTAAATCGCGCCGAGCGAAAAGTATGGAAGGAACGACTCCTGTGAGATCTGAATCGCGCGGCGGAGCCAGCGTTCTGCGCCTTTGAGATCCTGCCGCTCGTGCAGCAGCACGCCGTAGAAAACGGCGGCGTCGAAATGGTCGGGCTGCACTTCGATGGTGCGCTCGAGATACGCCTTCGCACGATCGAGATTGCCGTCGTTGAAGAACATCTCGCCGAGAAAAAACGAGAGCTCGTAATTGTCGCGGTCGAGACGGAAGGCTTCTTCGAGATGCTTGATGCCGCGCTCGGGATCGAAGCCATCGAACGCGGCCTCGGAATCAGCAACGAGGACGAGAAAGCGCTCGCGTTTTTCGCCGCGGAACAGCGAGACCATGCGGTCTTTCCGCTCGACGAAACGCTGCTTTTTTTCGAGCGCGAGCATCTGCTCGCCCATCTTCGATTCCCACAGCTCGACAACTTCGTCGGAGGTGAGCACGCTCTTCTTTTCGAGGAGCTCTTTGACGGAGAGGAGGCCGGTCTGATTGATGAAGATGGCGCGCTCGTGCTTCTGCACGGCGTCGACCAGCGAGCGGATGGTTTCAGCCGAGCGCTTGACGATTTCTTCGAGCGCCGAGACGCGCTCGAGCAGATGCTCGTCGAGTGAGAGGTCTTCCTCTTCCTCGTAATCCTCCAGTTCATCTTCTTCAAAGGAGGTGACGCCGGAGAGAACGAGCAATTTGTTCTGACAACGAAAACAGAATTCGCGTTCGTCGTCGTTGTACGCGCTGCAGGTCTGACAGAGCATGATTTAGGTGCGGATTAGAACAGCGTTGGTGGGCGGTGTCATCCCGGCCGTTGCGCGGAGAGTTGTTGTCGGTTGTCGGTGATCAGTTGTCTGCGAGTTCAGGCGAGAAGCCGCAGACAACCGACAACTGACGACCGACAACGGAATCAATGAGCCGTGCCATCCTCACTTCTTGTACTCATAAAACCCGCGTCCGCTTTTGCGCCCCAGCCAGCCGGCGTCGACCATTTTCACGAGCAGCGGGCACGGCCGGTATTTCGGATCGCCGAAGCCTTGCTCGAGGACGCGGAGGATGGCGAGGCAGACGTCGAGGCCGATGAAGTCGGCGAGGGTGAGCGGACCCATCGGGTGGTTCATGCCGAGCTTCATCACGCCGTCGATGGCATCACGCGTAGCGACGCCTTCATAGAGCGAGAAGATCGCTTCGTTGATCATCGGCATCAGCACGCGATTGGAGATGAAGCCGGGGTAGTCATTCACCTCGATCGGCGTTTTGCCCATCCGCTTGGAGAGGTCTTCGACCTTCTGCCACGTCTCATCCGAGGTGGCGATGCCGCGGATCACTTCCACGAGCGTCATCACCGGAACGGGATTCATGAAGTGCATCCCGATCACGTTCTCGGGCCGCTTGGTGGCGGCGGCGATTTTGGTGATGGAGATCGATGACGTGTTGGAAGCGAGGATGCAGTCGGGGCGCGTGACCTGATCGAGTTTCGCGAACAGCTCGGTCTTCGCCTGAAGCTGTTCGATGATCGCTTCGATGACGATGTCGGCGTCGCCGATGGCGTCGACGCTGGTGGCGGGGCGGATGCGGCCGACGATCGCGTCGCGCTCCTCCGCCGTCATTTTTCCTTTGTCGACGCCGCGCTGGAGGTTGGCGGTGATGGTCGACACGGCACGCTGGAGGATCGATTCGTTGACGTCGACGAGGGTCACGTCGAAACCGCTCGCTGCTGCCGTGTGAGCGATGCCGTTCCCCATCGTTCCACCGCCGATCACGACGATGTTTTGCATTCGGTTGCGCTCCTTAGGTGGTCGAAATCGGGCGAACTCTATATCATCACCTGCTCTCGGAGCCTCGAACCTATGGCGCGCAAATGCTTCATGTGTGGAAGCGAAGTCGTGGAGGGAATCCTCTGCGGGAAGTGTGACAAGCCGCGCCGCAAGTCGACGCCGGACCTCGCTGCAGGACAGGCCGCGCCGGCCGCGCAGCCGCAGTCCGAACCGCCCGCCGAGCGCCCGTCATCACCCTCATCGGCGATGCTGCACAGCAGCGAAGCGACGGCGCCTGCACTCGAAGCCGATCCGTTTCCGAAAGCGCCAATCCTGCCGTTCCCGGTCGAGTCGGCGACTCCCGCGATCACCAGCGTCGTGAATCTGCTCGTCGCCTCCGGCGTGGCCTCGGTGCTGGTCGGCGCGGATCGCAGCGTGAAGTTCGTTTCCGACGAAGCGAAGCGCCTCTTCTCGACGACGCAGGCGGACCTCGCGAATGTGTCGGCGATCGAAGCGAAAGCGGGCATCCGCATCAGCGAGCTTTCGGTCCCGGCCACCGCCGGCGTGCGCATCGGCAGCCGCAACTTCATCTACACACTCGTGCCGATGTCGGGTGGTGCGAGCGGCGCGGTGCTCTTCTTCCGCGCGGCCGATCCGATGAACGAGGCGCACGCGTCGTTCGCGACGTACGTGCGCGAGACGGTCCTCAGCCCGCTCCGCGCGTTGCGCGAATCGCTCACCGCCGCGGCGCACACGCGCAACGATCATTTCCTCGCCGATACGGCTGACGGCATCGATCAGATCCTCTCGTCGCTCGAGCTCGCGCCGGACGTCGAGGAACATTCGTCCTCCGCGCGGCCGGTGCCGACGGTGACCGAGGTCGTGCATCGCGTGGCCGATCGCTTCCGCGCGCACGGCGATCTGAAAGGCATTCGCCTCGACGTCGACGCGCCGGAGCTCGAGGAGCGCTTCGTCGATCACGAGCAGCTCGCGGAGTCGCTCGCAATCCTGATGGAGAACGCGCTGCATTACGTTCCGGCGAGCGGGCAGGTCGTGATCGGCTGCCGCTGGATGGAGCACAAAGGCAAGCCGCTGCTGCTGTTCTTCGTCATGGACAACGGGCCGGTGGTGCCGGAGTCGCTGCGTCAGGCGATCTTCGAGCCATCGTTCGCGTGGAATCCGACGTCGACGGAGCGCACAGGACGCGGTCTGTTCAAGTGCCGCGAGTTCGCGGTCGCGCATGCCGGTTCGTTGTGGGTCGAGTCGAAGACCGGCAAGGCCTGTACGTTTTTCCTTCGAGTGCGTCCCGACGGTGTCCGATGAAAACTCTGCTCCTCGCGCTTCTTTTCTGCACGTCGCTCACTGCATCCGCTGACGACTTCAGCGCCGAGATCACGGCCGAAAATGTCATTCGGGTGATGAACGCCTATCGCGCCGAAGCGGCGCTGCCGCCGCTCGCGAGCGACCGAAGGCTGCACCTCGCCGCGGAAGACCGGATGCGGCACATGGAAGAGGAGTCGTACTGGGCGCACCAGGCGCCGGACGGCACGAGCCCGTTCGTCTGGGTGAAGGCGCGCGAGTACAACTACGAGCGCGTCGGCGAGAACCTGGCGACCGGTTTCGAGACGGCGAAAGTGCTGGTCGAAGCGTGGATGGAGTCGCCCGGCCACCGCGCGAACATCATGTCGCCGTACTTTGAAGACTGCGGCATCGCGATCATCGACGGTGCGACGGAAGGTCCGGCGGTGGGACGCTCGATCGTGGTGCTGTTCGGCAAGAAGCACGAACCGGCGCCGGCGATCGCGCGCGGTTCTAAGTAGAACGCGCTTACTTCACCCACGGCTCAGGAAACGACCGGGGGCCTCCGGCGGCCGGGCCGCGGGCCCGGACCCGCTGGTTGGCCTAGCCTCCG
>DASVRB010000470.1:0-4776 GCA_036388835.1 Thermoanaerobaculia bacterium
CGAGCCGACCGACGGTCTCGATCCGGCCGTGCGCAATCGCACGCTCGCGCACCTCGCCGAGCACCTGGCCGACACGCCGACCACCGTCATCATCGCCACGCATCACATTCATGAGGTGGAGAGCCTCGCCGATCACGTCGGCGTGCTGAACGCGGGACGCCTCGTCGCGCAGATGTCGCGTGACGAGTTGCGGCGGACCGTGCGCCGTTATCGCGTCGAAGTTCCCGTGGGGTGGCAAACACCGCCCGAATTACAGAGGGCGAGCATTCGCCGCTCGCCCGGCGGCCGTGAACTGCAATGGACGTTGATCGGTGAAGAGCGCGACGTCACCGCGCGTCTCGCCGCGGCCGGCGCAACGATTCGCGACGTGACGCCGCTCGCGCTCGAGGAAGCGGCTCTCGCGTTTCTCACCGAGGAGGTGGCCCCGTGATTGATGTGCCTCTTCATGCGACGCCGCGCTGGCGCGATGTCGTACTCGAGCAGATCCGCATCGTCGGTCTGAGCCTCGGCACCGCGGCGATGATTCTGGCGGCCGTTCTGGCGGTCGGCACAGTGATGATCGTCGGAGAAATCGTTACCGGCGGTGCCGGCTTCGATTCCAACGAAACCTTCCCCACCGCGCTCATCGCCTTTCTGTATCCATTTGCGGTCTGGCGCAATGAAAAACGTTTTGGCCCCGCGCTCCTCTGGACCTTTCCGGTCGAGCGGCGGCGGCTCGCGCTCGCGAAAGTGTTCGCCGGATTCGTATGGCTGATGGCGGCAGTGGCGTTTTTCCTCTTATGGCTGTTCGCGCTCGGACTCTTTGCCGGCGCGCGGCCGGAGCTGACCGTCGCGCGCGTTCCCTTGATCGCCACCATTGCGACGTACCTCTTCGGCAGCGCGCTGGTGCTCGGCCTCAATCATCCATTGCGCTGGCTCCTCGGCGCTGCAGGCGTGCTCGCGCTGATCGGCCGGCTCGGCGATGTGATCAGCCATCCCGACAATCGCGAATGGAATTACGTCCCCGGCGCCCGCGCCGCCTTTGCGCTCATTGAAGAGGCGTTCTCCGCGTGGGCGACCCTCCCCGCGCCAGCACAGTGGATTCTCACCATTTTGCTCACGATCGGCCTCGGCCTGATTGCCGTATGGGCCGCCGCCTCGCGCCACCGCGAACGACATCGACACCGCAAGCGACAGCGCTGACTTTTTTCAAAACTAGTTAACCCGTTACCAGGAGAACTTCGATGCTCGAACTTCACGGCGTGAGCCATGTCTATCCGAACGGCACCCGCGCACTCGATAACGTAACGCTGTCCATCCCACGCGGCATGTACGGCCTTCTCGGCCCCAATGGCGCCGGCAAATCGACACTCATGCGCGCCATCGCCACATTACAGACCCCGAGCGAAGGAACGATCCGTTTCAAAGAAATCGACGTCGTTCGCGAGCCGGAAAAACTCCGCCGCACGCTCGGATATCTCCCCCAGGATTTCGGCGTCTATCCGCGTGTCTCCGCTTACGACATGCTCGATCACATGGCCGTGCTCAAAGGCGTGACCGCACCCGCCGCTCGCAAGACGACGGTCGAAACGCTGCTGCATCAGGTCAACTTGTGGAGCGGCCGAAAAAAAATGCTCTCCGGATTTTCCGGCGGAATGCGCCAGCGCTTCGGAATCGCGCAGGCCCTCATTGGAAATCCGCAATTGATCATCGTCGACGAGCCGACCGCCGGCCTCGACCCCGAGGAGCGCAACCGCTTCCTCAATCTATTGGCCGAGATCGGTGAGAGCGTCGTGGTCATCCTCTCCACGCACATCGTCGAAGACGTTTCCGATCTCTGCCCGCGTATGGCCGTCATGGCCGATGGCCGCGTACAGATTGAAGGCTCGCCGCAGGAGCTGATCCACTCGACGCGTGGACGCATCTGGATGAAGGTCGTCGACCGCGCCGAGCTCGCGCTCGTGCGCGAACAATACGAGGTTCTCTCCACCCGCCTCTATGCCGGACGGACAGTGGTGCACGTCCTCTCCAACAACGACCCGGGCAACGGCTTCACCTCCGTCGACGCCGGTCTGCAGGACGTCTATTTCTCCACGCTCGCGCAATCGCGCCGCGCGGCCTGAGGGAATCGTCATGCTCATCAACATTGCCCGCTTCGAATTCCGCTATCTGCTCCGGAACCCGCTGCTGTGGCTCACGGCGGCGCTGAGTTTCGCAATGATCTTTTTCTCAATGAACCTGGAAGATTGGGAGATGGGCTCTGAAGGAGGCCTCGTCCGCAATGCCGCCTACGCCACACTGCGCAATTCGGTGATGATGTCGCTCGTCTTCATGTTCGTGACGACTTCGTTCGTCGCGAACGCGGTCATCCGCGACGACGAGACCGGCTACGGCCCGATTATCCGTTCGACGCCGATCACGAAGTTCGAGTACATCCTCGGCCGTTTCCTCGGCGCGTTCGCCGTCGCCGCGTTCTGCATGCTGACCCTGCCGCTGGCAAGCATCCTCGGCGCAATGATGCCGTGGGCCAATCCGGCGAACCTCGGCCCGACGCGCATTACCGATTATCTCTACGCGTATTTTTTGATTGCGCTGCCGAATCTCCTCACCCACTCCGCCATCTTCTTCGCCCTGGCCACGGTTACGCGCTCGATGATGGCCACGTACCTCGGCGTCATCACTCTCGTCAGCGCCTTCTTCAGCCTCGAAGGGGCGCTCGCACGGCCGCAGCTCATGTCGGCGGTCGCCATTGCCGAACCGTTTGCCGCGCGCGCGGTCAAGGACGCGGTGCGCTACTGGACCATCGAGCAGCGAAACACAGTGCTCCCCGAGCTCAGCGGAGCGCTGCTCTACAACCGCCTGCTGTGGCTCACAGTCTCGGTACTGTGCCTGGCGATCGCCTATGCCGCCTATCGTTTCGCCGATCGGGGAATGTCGAAGCGCGAACGGAAGAAGCAGAAACTCGAGAAAAACATCGAGGCGCCGCCGGCGCACCGGCCCGCCGTGAGCCTCCCTTCGCCTGTTCACAACGCCGCATCCGCGCGTGCATTGCTGTGGCTGCGGATGAAATTCGAGTTCCGGCAGGTCATCCTCAGTCCCGCCTTCCCGGTGCTGATGGCGTTCGGGATGTACACCACCATCTTCGTCCTGCTCACCCAGCGCTACCCCGATTACATGCCGGAGTACCCGACCACGCTGTCGCTCATTCCGGAGATCGCGGATGCGCTGCGCCTGGTGCTGATGATCGTCTCGGTCTATTACGCGGGCGAGGTGGTCTGGCGGGAGCGCGACCGCCGCGTGCACGAGCTCATCGACGCCGCACCTCTCCCCAATTGGGCGTACGTCGTCCCCAAGACGATGGCATTGGCGCTCGTGCTCGTGTCGATGCTCGTCTGCAACGTCGCCGCGTCGATCGCCCTGCAGCTCTCGCTGCAATTCACGAACATCGAGCTCGGGAAATACCTGCTCTGGTACGTGCTGCCGCAGAGTTTCGACATGCTGCTCGTCGCGGCGGTGGCCATCCTGGTTCAGTCGCTCAGTCCGCACAAGGTCATCGGCTGGGCGGTGATGGTGCTCCTCCTCGTCTGGCGCGAACTGAACTACGGCCATCGCTGGATCAATCACCATCTCCTCAATTACAGCGAGACCTCCGGCATGCCGCTCAGCGACCTCAATGGCGCCGCCGGGTTCTGGAAAGGAGCATGGACGTTCCGCCTCTACTGGGGCGCGTTCGCCATCCTGCTGCTCCTCGCAGCGCACCTCCTGTGGCGGCGCGGCACCGAAATTCGATTGAAGCCAAGACTCGCTCTGGCGCGGCGCCGACTGGCCGGGACGCCGGGAGTGGTCGCCGTCGCAGCGCTCCTGATGTTCACCGCAACCGGCGCCTATGCGTACTACAACACCAACGTCCTCAATGAATACCGGACAGAGGACGAGCAGCTCGCGGCCCAGGTCGAGTACGAGAAGCGTTACGCAAAATACATCGGCCTGCCGCAGCCAACACTCGAGGAGCTGACGCTCGACATCTCGCTCGATCCACAAGAGCGGCGCGCCGTGACGAAAGGCCGTTATCTGCTCCGCAACACGTCCACGCAGCCGATCACGGAACTGCACGTTCGTCCGATAGAGGAGGGTACCGTGCTCACCAAGATCGCCATTGCAGGCGCGCGACAAATCGTCAATGACGAGAAATTCAACTACCGCATTTACAGACTCGCGCGGCCGATGCAGCCGAACGACACGCTGCTCCTCACCTTCGAGTCGCGGCGCTGGCACCGCGGTTTCCGCAACGGAAAGCAGGAAACGGCGATCGTCGAGAACGGCACATTTCTCACCCAGGACGACCTGATCCCGGTCCTCGGCATGAGCGACGACCGGTTCATCGAGGACCCCGAAACACGCCGCAAATACGGCCTTCCCGAGCTCGGTGGTCCGCCGAAGCTGGAGGATCTGTCCGCGACGGTCAAGCCGTCGTTCGCCAATACCTGGCTGCGCACGTCGGACATCACCATTTCCACGGTCGCCGATCAGACCCCGATTGCGCCTGGAAAGAAGATCGCCGACACGACGCGCGACGGCCGGCGCACGGCGCGTTTCGTCTCGACCGCTCCCACGCGTCTCCGCTTCTCCATCCAGTCGGCGCGTTATGCGGAAAAACACCGGCAGCACAAAGGAGTCGATTTAGCGGTCTATTACCACCCGCAACATCACTGGAATATCGACCGGATGCTCGATGCCATGGCCGTGTCGCTCGACCACTATCAGGCGAATTTCGGCCCGTACCAGTTCGACCACTTC
>DASVRB010000471.1:0-2145 GCA_036388835.1 Thermoanaerobaculia bacterium
CGCCGGCACGGGCCTCGGCGAGGCGATCGTCACGCATCACGACACGACGCATCACGTCATCCCGTCCGAAGGGGGACACGCCGACTTTGCGCCGCAGGATGAAGAGCAGGCCAGACTGTTCGTCCATCTGCACCAGCGCTACGGCCATGTGAGCTGGGAGCGTCTCCTCTCCGGCATGGGCCTCGTCAACATCTTTACCTTTCTCGGCGGAGAGGAGCTGGAGCCGGCCGCGATCGCCGAGCTCGCAGCCGGCGGCGACGCGCGCGCGGTACACACCTTCGAGATCTTCGCCGACATCTACGGCGCGGAAGCCGGCAACATGGCCCTGCGCGTGCTCGCGCGCGGCGGCGTCTATCTCGCCGGCGGCATCGCCGCGAAAAACATCGAGCGCTTCACCGACGGCCGCTTCGTCGAAGCGTTTCTGCGCAAGGGACGCTTTCGCGATCTCGTTTCGACCATTCCGGTCGATCTGATCGTGAATGAAGACGTCGGCGTGATCGGCGCGCTCGAAGGCGCGCGGCGCCTGATCGGATGAATGAAGAACGCAGAACGCAGAATGAAGAATTGAGAAAGCGGAGTGTGCGACGCGCAGCCTTTTCTAAATTCTTCATTCTGCGTTCTGCGTTCTAAATTCATCCCAAAAGGAATCGCGCCCGTGCCCCTCCCGTTGAGCGGGACGCGAAGCTTCGCAGGAGTCACAAACGCATGGGTCTTTCGGTAGGTATCGTCGGGCTTCCCAATGTCGGGAAATCCACCATCTTCAACGCGCTCACCGCGGCGGGCGCACAGAGCGCCAACTATCCCTTCTGCACGATCGAGCCGAACGTCGGCATCGTGCCGGTGGTCGACTCGCGGCTGGCGCGGCTGGCCGTGCTCGCGGAGAGCAAGCAGGTCATCTTCACCGACCTCAAAGTCGTCGACATCGCCGGCCTCGTGCGCGGCGCGAGCAAAGGCGAAGGGCTCGGCAATCAGTTCCTCGCCAACATCCGTGAGACCGACGCGATCCTGCACGTGGTCCGCTGCTTCGACGACCCGAACGTCGTGCACGTCGAAGGCACGGTCGATCCGGAGCGCGACATCGAAGTGATCGAGACCGAGCTCCTGCTGGCGGACCTCGACGCGCTCACGAAACGCAACGATCGCATCGGCCGTCTGGCGCGTGTCGGACAGAAGGAGTACGTCGCCCAGGCCGAGGCGCTGACCAAGGCGATCGCGGCCGTGGAGCGAGGGACGCCGCTACGTGCGGTGGAGTTCACGGAAGGGGAGCGCGACGCGCTCGCGGAGCTCAACCTCATCACCATCAAACCGGTGCTGTATGTCGCCAACGTCGCCGAAAGCGACCTCGGCCAGGAGACGCCGCTGCTCCAGAAAGTGCGCCGTCTGGCCACCGAAAAGCGGGGCGAGGTGGTGGTGATCTCGGGCGAGATCGAGGCGCAGATTTCGCAGCTTCCCGAAGAAGAGCGCGGCGAGTTTCTGAAAGACATGGGATTGGAAGAGCCCGGTCTCAACGCACTCGTGCGGGCGGCATACAAACTGCTCGATCTCGAGACGTTCTTCACCGTCGGCCCGAAAGAAGCCCGCGCGTGGACGATCGAGCGCGGCTCGAAAGCGCCGCAGGCGGCCGGCAAGATTCACTCCGATTTCGAGCGCGGCTTCATCCGCGCCGAAACGATCGCCTTCAACGATTACCTGACGTACTCCGGCGAGCAGGGCGCCAAAGCAGCAGGAAAAATGCGCAGCGAAGGAAAGGATTACGAAGTCAAAGACGGCGACGTGATTCTGTTCCGGTTCAACGTGTAAGGCAGTTCCTCGGTTCCTCGGGTTCCTCGGTTCCTCGGGAGCAACATCGCGACTTCTACTCCGAGGAACCGAGGCACCGAGGAACTGACAAACAAATGCAATTCACCCTCACCTCCGACGAAGGCCTGCCCATCCGCGGGGATCTCGACATTCCGGACAGGCCGCGTGCGCTCGTCGTGATCGTGCATGGGTTCAAAGGCTTCAAAGACTGGGGATTTTTTCCGTGGGTCGCGCAGCGGTTGCTGCAGCATCGTCTGGCGGTCTGCCGTTTCAACATGTCGCGCTCGGGGATCGGGGACGATCCTGAATCGTTCGACCGTCTGGACCTCATCGAGAAAGACACCT
>DASVRB010000472.1:0-3166 GCA_036388835.1 Thermoanaerobaculia bacterium
CCGTTCTTCTTCGAGCGCGTCGTCATCGACACCTTCGCGTCCGACTCCTTCTCGAGAATGCGGCGGAGACGGCAGGCGACGTCATACACGTACGTCGACTCCCAGACGTCGTCGTGCTCGGTGCCGACGTCGCGGCCACCGTGACCGGCATCGAGGATCACGTGCACGCCGGCGAGACCGGTCGCGCGCGTGCGCTTGGCGACTTTCGCGCTCTCGCGCTTGGTCGCTTCACGCGCCACGCGCGTCGGGTCATCCTGCGGCAGGTACTCGGGAAGCAGAAGCTCCATCGGGATCTTCACCGGGTAACCGACCGGGATCTTCGCGACATCGGCGATGTCGTTGAATTTCACGAGGCGGTCGAGCACGTCGCCGACGTCTTTCGCGTAAACGCGGCCAGTGAAGCGGATGGCCACCGACGAATAGAGCGCTTCGCCCTTCTGCAGGCGATAGACGGCGTGAGGCTCGTCGGCGTTGCGGTTGTACTTCAGCGATGGTTGACCGAGTGACGCGACCGCTGTCGCTTCCGGAACATTTTCATCCGCTGCTGCACGCTGAATCGCATCGTCCGATGGTTTCCGAACCTCTGCTGCCGTCTTCGGTGCATTCTCTTCCTCCGAGCTCCCGCCGAATGCGGCGGTGAGCAACCGTTTGGGAACGAGGATCACGTCACCTTTGCGGGTCGAGAGTCCCTGACTCGGATTTGCATCGCGGACGAGCGAGTAATTCGCACCGTCGCCGGTGAGCCACTCCGCGATGTTCCAGAGTGACTCCCCTTCGATGCCGCGTGCGCCGACGACGACGTGCTGCCAGCCGTTCGCCGTTGCTTTGTCGTTCGGAAAGAGCGTGGTGATCACGTCGCGCTGCAGTTGCGGACGGAGCAGCGAAAACGGGACGCGCACCCATTTGTGCGTCTTGAGAGTCTCGTCGGCCTGATTGAGCGCGGCGATGTCTTCCCAGTGCGCGGCGTCGCCGGTCACGCGCTTCGAGAGGCGCGTCCACGCATCACCAGGATGCGGCTTGACCGTGATCTCGAGGTTGTAGTCGCGCGTGAGGGTCGCGCGAAGTGCGTCGGTGATCTGGGCCGTGGCGATCGGCGGTTCGGGGGCCGCAAACGCGGCCGCACCATGGAACAGCACCAGGAACCACACCCACCCCTTACGCACAAAGGAAAGTGTACACCTCTTGTGGCGACACGCGGGCTGGATTGCTCCTCCCCCAACGCCACTCCGTCTCCTGTGTGTCATCCCGCGCTTCAGCGCGGGATCCCCTGCCGGAGCGAGACGCCGTTGCTCATCGGAAGGGGATTTCGCGCTGACGCGCGGAATGACACAGGACGGCGTTGATCCACCGCTGCGCCACGCGCATTGAGGCCAGTCAGGATGACGGGCGGAGAGGCTTCTGCCGCCAGTACCCCGTTTCGTTCTCAAAAAACGCGGCGGCGCGAAACAGTGCGCGCTCTTCGAAATGCGGAGCCATGAGCTGCAGCGACAGCGGCAGGCCTTCACGGCTGAAGCCGGAGGGGATGGCGATGGCGGGGATGCCGACGAGGTTTGCGGGTGCGGTAAAGATGTCGGAGAGATACATCGACAGCGGATCGTCCGACTTGGCGCCGATCGGAAACGCGGCCTCGGGCGTGGTCGGCGTGATCAGAAAGTCGACGCGTTTGAGTGCATCGGTCATCTCGTGCCGCAGTTTTGCGCGGACGCGCTGCGCCTGGCCGTAGTACGCGTCGTAGTAGCCGGACGAGAGCGCGAACGTGCCGAGCATGATGCGGCGTTTCACTTCGGCGCCGAAGCCTTCGCCGCGCGATGCGGAGTAGACCTGCTCGAGGGTGCGCGCACTTTCGCTGCGCCGGCCGTAACGAATGCCGTCGAAGCGCGAGAGGTTCGCACTCGCCTCCGCATTCGCGACGATGTAGTAGATGGCGATCGCGTAGCCGATGGTCGGCACCGAGATTTCTTCAATCGTGGCGCCGCCGCGGCGCAGCACGTCGACCGCCGCGTCGAAGTTCGCACGCACTTCGCCTTCCAGCTGCGAGAGCGCCTCTTTGACGATGCCGAAACGAAGGCCTTTGACGCCGGCGCCGAGGTCGATGATGTAGTCGTCGAGCGGCACGGTGCTGGACGTGGAGTCGAGCGGATCGTGACCGGCGATGATGCCGAGGACTTCCGCGCAGTCGCGCACCGTCTTGGTGCAGATGCCGATCTGGTCGAGGCTCGAGGCGAATGCGACCAGTCCCGAACGGCTGACTCGGCCGTACGTCGGCTTGAGTCCGACCACGCCGCACAACGCCGCCGGCTGGCGCACGGAGCCGCCGGTTTCGGAGCCGAGAGCGACCGGCACCATGCGCGCCGCGACCGCCGCCGCGGAGCCGCCTGACGAGCCTCCCGGCACACGCGACGGATCCCACGGATTGCGCGCGGGGCCGAACGCGGAGTGCTCGTTCGACGAGCCCATCGCAAACTCGTCCATGTTGGTCTTGCCGATCAGCGCCGCGCCGCGCGTGCGCAGCCGCGCAACAGCCGTCGCATCGAAGGGCGATACGAATTCGCCGAGGATGCGCGAGCCGCAGGTCGACGGCATGTCGGTGGTAACGATGTTGTCTTTGAGCGCGATCGGCAGCGAGCCTTCCGCCGCCTCTTGGTTGACGTGCAGAAAAACGTTCAGCGCGCCGTTCTGCGCATCGATTGCGTCGAGGCAGGCGGCGACGTACTCGCGCGGCGAGACCTGCTCGCGCGCCTCGCTCCACGGCAGGTCGAGAAGGTCACTCACCGCCGATCACCTTCGGCACGACGAACAGTCCGTCGCGCCACGCCGGCGCATTGCGCGCGACGAGCTCGCGGTCGGTGGAGGAGTGCGGCTCGTCGTCGCGAAACGGCGTCATCGCGGCGTCCAGTTCTTCGAATCCGGTGACGTCGACGTCGCGAAGCTGATCGACGTACGTGAGGATTTTGGTCATCTCCGCGGCCATTCGATCGAGCGCGGGATCGTCGAGGTCGAGGTGTGCCAGCGCGGCGACGCGCCGCGCTTCATCGCGATCGATGTTCATGGCGCGCGACGCTAATCGAAAGCGTGCGGCAACTGCAACGCTCCCCAACGGATGAGGGAACGACGGGGGCCTCCGGCGGCTGGGGCCACGGGCCCCAGACCCCGTTTGGTTGGCCTA
>DASVRB010000473.1:0-4265 GCA_036388835.1 Thermoanaerobaculia bacterium
TCGCCCCGAGCGCGCGGCGCACTGAAACCTCCGGGATGCGCGCCAGGAACTTGCCGAGAAGAATGCCGATCAGGTTCACAGAAGAGACGGCGAGGAAGAGCAGCGAAACGATGCTCATCGTGCGTACAGAACCGGGGACGAATTTCTCCCGCTCGATGATTCCCTGGATCGTGGTGATGCTGCCGCGTGCATCAGGACGCGGGAAACGGCCGATTCGCTTCTGATCGCGAATGTAGCCGGCCAGCCAGTCTTTGTAGGTCGCCTGTGCCTGCTCGTCCGGCAGCTCGACCCAGTATTGAATGAAGATCGTCTCCGAATTCAACCACTGCTGGTGCGTCTCGATGTCGCCCGCGCCCCAGCCGTTCGTATTACCGCTGGTATAGATCTCGAGCGGCTCGATGAAATTGAACGGGATGTAAATCGGCTCCGGCCGACCGGTCGGATCGCGATTGAGCTCGAACGGGCGGATGGCCGGACGCCAGGGTTTCAGTACACCGACCACCTTGTAATCGCGGACGTCGATGCGCAGCGTTTTGCCGACGCTGTTGCCGCCGCCGAAAACCTTCTCATTCGTGTCGTGATCGATGACCACGACCTGCTCCGGCTTCGCATCGGCCGCTTTGGTCCACGGACCGCCATACGCGAACGGCGCATTGAAGATGTCGAAGAAATCCGACATGGCCAGGCGGACATACGCCTGAAACGGCCGCGCCATTTTCGGGTCGGGATGCACAAAGTACGAGGTGATGAAGGTCGGGGTCTGGCGCACCGGAACGGGCGAGCGCAGCAGACCGCGCGCGTCGCGATACGTGACCTGGTCGGGCAGCTTTTCCGGATTGTCCTCGTCGTACGGCTGGTCTTTGCCCCAACTGTCGAGCTGCACGTTGAACACCGCGTCGCTCTTCCCAGGCAGCGGATCCTGCGCGTACAGGTGCCGCAACGTGACGAACGAGGTGGAGACGCAGATCCCGAGCGCAATCGCGCCGATGAGCAGCGCCGTCAGCACCGGATTGCGCCGCAGGCTGGCGATGGCGATTTTGATGTGGTAGGTCAGCATTGGTTCGTTCTCGTGTTGCCGTTCGTCTGTTTGTTGTTGTCGGTTGTCGGTTGTCAGTTGTCTGTGGGTCTATGTCGTCATTGCAGCCGTGTCGTGTCGTCCAGGCGATCCACCGCAGACAACCGACAACTGACAACTGACAACACCAGTTACGTCGTCGCCGAAACCCCAGTTGCGTTGTCGCGCACGAGTGTCACGCGCGGACGTTCGAGATCGACGACACGGCCGTCGAACACGTGCAGCGCTCTGTGGGCGCGCTCGGCGCACTCGGGGCTGTGCGTGACCATGACGATGGTCGTACCGGAGTTATTGATCCGCTCGAGGAGATCCATGATCTCGCGCGTCATCACCGAATCAAGGTTTCCGGTCGGCTCGTCCGCCAGGATCAGTTTCGGGTCGCCGGCCAATACGCGCGCAATGGCCACGCGCTGCTGCTGACCGCCGGAAAGCTGCGACGGCAGATGCCGTCCGCGCGCGGAAAGTCCGACCTGCTCCAATGCCCGCTCGATGCGCTCCTTCCGCTCCCCCGCCGGTAGTCCGCGATAACGCAGCGGCACGTCGACATTGTCGAAGACATTGAGATCAGGAATGAGATTGAACGATTGAAAGATGAAGCCGATCGTCCGATTGCGGATCTGCGACATCTCCCGATCGCTCAGACGGCTGACGTCCTTACCATCGAGCACATAACTGCCGGAATCAAACGTATCCAGCAGACCCGCCACATTGAGAAATGTGGTCTTTCCCGATCCCGACGGGCCGGTCACTGAAACAAACTCCCCCGCTTTCACACTCAGCGAGAGATCCTCGAGCGCATGCGTCTCGATCGATTCAGTGCGGTAGATCTTTTTGATTGCGTTCATTTCGAGCATTGGGATCCTCCCTATTTGTTGCTGGTTGCTGGTTGTTCGTTGCTTGTGAGGTCTGGCCTGGCCGCACGGGTTCGCGTAAATGCACCAGCAACCAGTAACCAGTAACTGCTTATCGAAACATCACGCTTTTCGCGTCTTCAAACTGGCTGGTATCGGAGACGACGATCGTCTCGCCTTCATTGAGTCCGTTGACGATCTCGACTTCGGCGACGCTGGTTGCGCCTGTAGTGATTGCCCGTCTTGTGGCCATTTTTCCGTCGACGACGTAGGCGGCCCGTCCGCCCTCGGATTCTAAGAATGCGCCGCGTGCGACTTTGAGCACGTTGCGTTTCGATTCGAAGGTCAGACGCGTAGTGAGGCGCTGGTTTTGTTTGAGACCCTGCGGCTGTTCGCCGTCGAATGCGATTGTGGCGACGATCTGGCTGTTGACCACCTCGGGCGAGATGGCCGTGACTTTCCCCGGATATTCGCGGCCGAGGAATGAGATCGTCGCGGGCGTGCCGAGGGCGGTCTCGTTCGCATACTCCTCGGGGAGCCCAATCTCGAGCTCCAGCGACGAGAGGTTGACCACAGTGAGAATCCCCTGGTTCGGCGCGACCGCGTCGCGGTCCTGCACGGCAACTGTGGCCACCATCCCGTCGAACGGCGCGCGAATGGTGAGGTCGTCGACGCGCTTCTGCAGTTCCGCCGCGACGGAGGCCTGACGGTGCACCTGCTGCTCGCGCGTGGCCACTTCGAATCCGAGGGTCTCGCCGGAGAGGCCGAGCTCACTCTTCGCTTGCTCGAGCTCCATCTGCGCGATGCGCACGTTGTCCTGCGCCGTCTCGTAATCCGCCTTGTTGCTGAGACCTTCCTTGAACGTCGTCTCCACCCGGTCGAGCTGCCGTTTCGCCGCTGCCACGCGCAGCGTCAGCAACTGCACCTGCTGGCCGGAGCGCATCTGCGTCTGGCGCGTCACGATCTTCTGGCGCTCGAGCTCCGCGCGGCCGGAGAGCAATTGCGACTGCGCTTGATCGAGCGCCGACTGCAGTTCCTTTGAATCGATGGTCGCGAGAATGTCGCCCTGCTTCACATTCGCACCCGCTTTGACGCGCAGCGAGACGATGCCCTGGCCGGGGCTGAAGAGCGTCGGCGAGAGTGCGGCCACGACCCGCCCCTGCACGGAGAGATCGCGCAGCAGGTCGCCGCGGGTGACGGTGGCGTAACGGAGATTGGTCGCGTCGATCGACTTTTCGGCGCGAAACCAGCGGCTGATCGCCGGGAAGAGGAACGCCAGGATCACGAGGAGCACGATGCCGGCCGCGATCAAAGCGATCGTGCGCGGGTTACGCTGCGCGACCACCGGGCGGTCCATGGAGGAGGTGTTGTGGATCATGACGGGCGCTCTTAGCGCAACCGAGATGCCACAGGGCGGCCGTTTGTTTTCAGCGACTTAGCGTGTCCGGCGGACGCGTCGGGTGACATGTGTCCGCGGACAAATGTCCGCTCGCCGTCTGCGCGGCGGCGAAATTGAAAATTGAAAATTGAGAATTGAAAAATCGGACCTGGCGCGTGCGCCGTTGGTTACACGTCCGATCTTTCAATTTTCAATTTTCAATTTTCAATTCCGATCAAGGCGATGCCCACCGCTATGAGACGATGCGCCCCGATGAAACCCGCCCTCGCCATCCTCGCCTTCGCCCTGCTGCTCCCGGCCTGCAAAGAGAAGCAGCGCACGGTCACCGACACCGCGCCGATGGATCTGCGCGAGCCGCTTTCGGTGCGTTATGTCGGCGCGCCGGAGCTGAACGTGCGCGAGCAGGCGAACGACACGGCGCCGATCGTGGCGACGTACCAGAACGGCGAGGCGATCTCGGTGCTGGCCGACAAAGGCGAATGGCTGGAAGTGCGCACCGGCGATCGCAGCGGCTGGGCAAAGGCCTCGGAGCTGGTCGACGCCGCTGCCGCGGAAAAGCAGGAAGCGGAGCCGGAGGTGAAGTTCCGCGTGATGCCGGTCCCGGTCTCGGCGCCAAGCGCGAAAGGGGAGATTTACCTCGAGGCGGATGTCAATACGGACGGCGAAGTGACGAGCGTCCGCACGATCACCAACACCACCGGCTCGATGGCCCTCGAAGCGCAGAACACCGCCTCGCTCAAAGCGGCCCGCTTCTACCCGATCATGCAGAAGGGGGAACGGGTGGTGTTCAAGTATTACCACCGGGTGACGTACTAAAACTACCGGAGGCCTCCGGCGGCCGGGCCGCGGGCCCGGACCCGCTGGTTGGCCTGGCCTCCGCGACACAGCGTCGTATCTCGCGACAGAGCGTCGCGGAGGCGAGGCCAACGAACAGCCGATG
>DASVRB010000474.1:0-18614 GCA_036388835.1 Thermoanaerobaculia bacterium
TCTTCACCGTCAGCCACGCGTACGCGCGCGGAATCGCCAGCACCGCGGCGAACACCGGAACGAGCACGAGCAGGTTGAGGAGGAGGTTGCGGAAGTAGAGCGCGGCCATCGTCCACGTGTCGCCGGAGAGGAGGCCGAGACGCGGGCTGAGGTAGTTGCTGTATTCGCGCAAACGCCGCACGGGCTGCGGCTCGGGCTCGATCTTCTCGACTCTCTCCTCGGGGCGGGTGATGCGTCCGGGCGGATCGTCGACGTGGCGCGCACCGGAAGCGGCGCTGTCGCATGCGGCGAGGTCTTCCTGCACGCCGCTGATGCCGTGCGGATGGCGGCGTGCCCACGACGAGAGCCAGCTGCCGATGTAGCCGCCGCCGGAAACGGTGGAGAGGTAGTCGAACTTGTCGAGCACTTTCGCGCTGGCGAGGCCCTGCATCACGCCGAGGGCGAACGTCGCGCTGCGAATGCCGCCGCCGGAGATGCAGAGCGCGGTGCGCGCTTTGTCGCCATCGCCGGCACGCGCGTGCAGCGCGGCGTAAACATTGGCGAGGCGGAGGTCGCGCTGCGATTTCACCGCGCCGGTGAAGGCGTCGTCGACGATGCGGCGATTGAGCTCGTCGAGCCGTCCTTCTTTTCTCGCGATCGCGGAGAGCTCGGTGTACTGCGCGAGCAGCGAGCGGCCGACGCTGGTGAGCGCCGGCGACTCGGCCAGCGCGTCGGGCTGCAGCGAGACGACGAAGCCGTTGAGCTGCTCGGCGAGCACCGCGCGCGTCGGCTCCTGCAGCACGACGCCGCAGTCGCGCAGGATCGACGCGGCCCAGGCGACGTCGACGATCTGATCGGACGTGTAGGCGGCGCTGAGCCGGTCGAGCGGGCCGTACATCGACACGTATTCGTCTTCGAGCACTTCGTGCACTTCGCGCGGCAAAGACATGGATCCTCCACGGCCGGACGGCCGTCCCGGGCACTGTTATTGATGGATGGAGGAAAGTCTACGCGCCGCTGCCGTGCAGCGCAACGTGAGGGTCGGCCGCGCTCGCTTTGCCCGCTTCGATCCAGGCGATGCGCGTGAGCAGCGAGCCGAGGAGCGTCGCCGCGGCGGCGGCTTTCCGCTTGCCGAAGAGGCGGAAGAGAAACGGCACGGGACCGGAGAGCGCGCCGGCAATCTTCAGCATCGGCGTCTTCTGTTCGAGTGCAAAGTCGGCCGCGGATTCGAACGTGGCCGCCGCGAATCCGAGAGACCGCAACGCGCCGTTGCGATGTCCGCGCAATTCGAGGAGTGACACCGCGGAGCCGAGCGCCGACGCGCCGAAATGCACCGGCAGAAAATGCGCGTGCTCTTTCCACAATGGAATGGCGGTGACGCCGAGCAGCACGCCGGTGTAGGTGGCCATGACCAGGCCGGTCGCACCGGCGGCGACTGCAGAGATGCTGCGCAACGGTTTGTACGGCAACAGCACCGCCCCCGCGGTCGCGCCGCCGAATACCGCCAACGTCCAGACGCCGACCGACATCGGCGACTGCGGCTTGAACACACGCAGCATGTTCAGAAAACGCTCCGGCCGCCCGAGGTCCGAGATCAGCAGCGGCCCCGAAACCGCCGCGCCAATCAGCGCGATCCACCGCGCGTCACGCACCAGCTCTTCATCCGCCCCACTGAACTGCGCCGCAACGCCAAGTACCGAAGCCGCTCCCGCTGCACCACCGACGAAAAAGTAGACCGGCACTTCCCACGTCCAGACGGGGGGCTTGAGGAGAGGTTGGTTGTAGTAGGTCGCGGGTGTCGTCATTGGGTTGATTTGAATTGAAAATTGAAAATTGAAAATTGAAAAATCGGATGGCTATTGAGCGTCGGCATCCCGCCCACCTCGTCACCCCACCCACCCTCGTCATCCTGAGCGCAGCGAAGGATCTCAAAATGCGACGACCGGCGCCCGTGGCTCCCGTCGTCGTCGCCGAGATCCTTCGCTTCGCTCAGGATGACGAGGGTGGGGCAGATCGTCGCCGCCGTGAATCCCTCTGGTCGGATTCGATCTTTCAATTTTCAATTTTCAATTTTCCATTTCCTCCCACTCCTTCCAGCAAACGCAAACCCGAGGACAGCAGCGCCAAAAATCACCCCCGCCGCCGCGGCCGCCGCGTTCCACGCCGGTTTCAGCGCGGTCAACGGCACTTCCGGTTTCGCGGGGAGGTTGTATTGCGCGGCGTCGCCGCGGACGAGGAAGAAGGCGTGGGTGCCGCCGACGCTGGTTTCTTTCGGGTTCCAGATGTTGGCGTCGGTCATACCGGCGGCGTGCAGTTTTTCGATGCGCGCGTCGGCGACTTTTTCGAGTTGTTCGAGATCGCCGAAAAGGATCGACCCGGTGGGACAGGCTTTCGCGCAGGCGGGGGTGTCGCCTTCTTTCTGGCGGTCGTAGCAGAAGGTGCACTTGAAGGCGCGGCCATCCGTAGGGCGACGATCGACGACGCCGAACGGACAGTTGACGACGCAATAGCCGCAGCCGTTGCAGATGTCGGGCTGGATGTAGACGCCGCCGAATTCGGTGCGGATGATCGAGCCGGTGGGACACGATTCGAGGCAGCCGGCGTTCTCGCAGTGCTTGCAGACGTCGGACGAGAACGCCCACGACATCAGCTCCGGCATCATCCCGCCCGCGCCGATGGAGGTCTCCCCTTCCACGAATTTGACGTGCCGCCACGTCGAATGTCCGAGCGCGCCGGTGTTGTCGTACGAGTTGCCGGAAAACTCATACCCGTCAGCCGGCACTTCGTTCCATTCCTTGCACGCCACCTCGCACGCCTTGCAGCCGATGCAGAGCGTCGCGTCGGTGAAGAAGCCGGTGATTCGATTCACATGTCCCGCGTCAGGTTGCACGTCAGTCCCTTCGACTCAAAGATCTTCACATTCGGCTCCTCGGAGATGGCGAGGAGGTCGTTGACGACGTCGCCGGTGACGAGGCCGCGGCCGCCCCAGTGGTATGGCAGTCCGACTTGATGGATGCGTTCGCCGTCGACGTCGAGTGACGGCATGCGGGTGGTGACGAGGGCGCGGGCGCGGATGGAGCCGCGGGCGGTGGTGATGCGCACCATCTCGCCGTTCGACACGCCTGCTTCGCTCGCGAGCTCGGGCGAGATCTCGGCGAAGAGCTCGGGCTGCAGTTCCGCAAGGTGGGAGAGCGTGCGCGACATCCCTCCGGCAGTGTGGTGCTCCGTCAGTCGGTACGTGGTCAGCACGTAGGGGAAACGGGCGTCGGGCGAGGAGGCGTATGGATTGTCAGGACGCTCCATCCGATTCGCGGCGGGGTTGCTCTGCTGCGCGTACAACGGATTGCGGATGTTCGATTCGAGCGGCTCGTAATGCGCCGGCAGCGGACCGTCTTTCAAACCCGACGGCACCCACAACCAGCCGAGTCCATCGGGATGCAT
This sequence comes from Thermoanaerobaculia bacterium, assembly GCA_036388835.1. GTDB lineage: Bacteria > Acidobacteriota > Thermoanaerobaculia > Gp7-AA8 > Gp7-AA8 > QHVT01. The sequence goes on from DASVRB010000474.1 coordinate 3,421, forward strand.
GATGAACGGCGCGTCGCCCGCAATCGCTTCGTCGCCGCCGTGATCGGACGTCGGTTTGTAATCCGGCGCCTTGCCGCGCGTGAAATCGGCGACGTCGTGCCCGACCCATTCGCGTTTCGCTTCATCCCACCAGACCAATGCCTTCCGCTCGCTCCACGGCTGTCCATCGGGACGAGCGGAAGCGCGGTTGTAGAGGATGCGCCGATCGAGCGGCCAGGCGTAGCCCCAGCCATGTGCATAACGCCCGTGCGGCGCGCGCGCGTTCGCTTTGTTCTCGCCGTCGAATACGCCGGAGTAGATCCAGCATCCGCAGGCGGTGGTGCCGTCGTTTTTGAGGTCGCCGAAGTGACGGAGCGGAGCTCCGTCACCCTGAGCGGAGCGAAGGGTCTCCGCGGCGACGGCCGTCGCATCCCCGTCACCCTGAGCGGAGTGAAGGGTCTCAGCGGCGACGGCCGTCGCATTTTGAGATCCTTCGCTGACGCTCAGGATGACGGGAGGAGGAGGAGCACCCTCCTCTGTCATCCTGAGCCGCGAAGACGGCGAAGGATCCCCTGCGGATGCGCGACGGCTCTGCTCATCTGCAGGGGATTCCGCGCTGTCGCGCGGAATGACACGAGGAGGAAGGGGGCCCTTCGCTTCGCTCAGGATGACAGGAGGGGAAACCCGCCATCCGTGTATCTCCTTCAGCACCTCTTCCGCGTCTTCATCCGCGTACTCCCACGTCAGCGCGCGCAGTGCGGCATCGCGCGGGGCGTCGGTGGCCATCGCTTTCAATCGCCGTCCTAGCGCGACCATGAACTGCAGTTCGCTGCGCGCTTCGCCGGGCGGATTGACCGCTTTCTCCCGCCATTGCAGGAGGCGCTGAGTGTTCGTGAAGGTGCCGTCTTTTTCGACGTGGGACGCGGCGGGAAAGAAGAAGACTTCGGTGTCGATTTCGTCGGGCGCGTCTTCCCAGAAGAGCGCCGTTTCGGTCTCGACGAGGTCGCGGACGACGAGCCATTTCAGCTTGCCGAGGGCGGCGCGCTCGAGTTTCGCGTTCGGGGAGCCGACCGCGGGGTTTTGGCCCATCACCACCAGGCCGTCGAGTTTTCCGTCGGCCATGTCGAGCCAGTAGCCGAAATAGGAATGGTCGCCGGTGAGGCGCGGGAGCCACTCGAAGCCGAAGTCGTTTTCGCGCGTGGCGGCGTCGCCGTAGTACGCCTTCAGCAGCGAGACGATGTACTTGTCGAGGTTGTACCACCACCCTTTTTGCGCGCGGTGTTTGTCGATGTACGAGGCGAGATCGCGCTCGTTCGAGGTCGGCATCGGGAGGTAGCCGGGCAGCACGTCGTAGAGCGTCGGGATGTCGGTGGAGCCCTGGATCGAGGCGTGTCCGCGCAGCGCCATGATGCCGCCGCCGGGACGTCCGATGTTGCCGAGGAGCAGTTGCAGGATCGCCGCGGCGCGGATGGTCTGCACGCCCGTCGAGTGCTGCGTCCAGCCGACCGCGTAACAGATCGCGCCGGTTTTCTCGGGACCTGACGCGCTGGTGAAGACGTTCGCGATTTCGAGGAACTTCTCGCGCGGAATGCCGCACGACTGCTCGACCAGTTCCGGCGTGTAGCGCGCGAAATGGCGGCGCATGACCTGAAACACGCATCGCGGGTGCTGCAGCGTGTTGTCGCGTTCGGGATAGGCAGTCGTGCGCGCGGTCCCCTGCCCTTCGCCGCGGTGGCCGCTGTCGAACGCGCCGCTCTCGTCATCGCCCGCGTACTTCCACGTTTCGGCCGGCGAGAAGATCCCGCCGAGATCTTCGGTGTCGACGAAGTCCTCGCGCAGGATCACCGAGGCGTTCGTGTAAGGGACGACGTACTCGCGGAAGTAACGCTCTTCCTCGAGCACGTACCGGATCATCGCGCCGAGGAAAATGAGGTCGCTGCCGGCGCGCAGAGGCAGCCAGTAATCCGACATCGCGGACGTGCGGGTGAAGCGCGGATCGACGTGAATGATCTTCGCGCCGTTCTTCTCGCGCGCCTCGATCACCCATTGAAAGCCGACCGGATGGTTCTCCGCCATCGACGAGCCCATGATCAGGATCGCGTCGGCGTTCGCGAGATCCTGCTGCGCGGTGGTGGCGCCGCCGCGCCCGAGCGTCGTGCCCAGACCGGGCACGGTCGAGCTATGTCATATGCGCGCCTGATTGCTCAGGCAGACCATGCCGAGGCCTGCGGTGAAGAGTTTCTTGATCAGGTAGTTCTCTTCGACGTCGAGCGTGGCGCCGCCGAGGTGGGCGATGCCGGTGGTGTGGCTGTGCTCTTCATCGAACGTCTTTTCGCGCGTAGCCCAGATGCGCTCCGCGACGAGATCGACCGCGCGCTCGAGGTCCATCTCCATCCACTTGCGCGAGCGCGGCGCGCGGTACTTCACCTTTGTCGCGCGGCCGGGATGCGTCACCAGCTCGTGGCTGGCCGAGCCTTTCGGACAGAGATGCCCGCGCGAGATCGGCGACTGCGGATCGCCTTCGATGCTGATGACCTCATCGCCGCGATGGTAAACAAGTTGACCGCAGCCGACGCCGCAGTACGGACAGATCGAACGGGCCACGCTCGCACCGTCATTTTTCTTGCGCAGCGCGCGCGTGGCGTCGCTCATCGCGTCGGCGCCTGTGCCGTCGCTTCCGTTGCGCAACTGACGGATGAGCGGCCACTTCAGCAGGAGCTCGGCGAGCATGAGCGGGAGTCTAGCGAAGATCGGACCTGATTCCGCCGTCGCCGATCAGCGTTCGCCTGGTCAGGGAAGGACGGCGCTGCACTAATTCTTACCTTCGGCCTCGCAAGGCCGGGCGCTCGCTTGCTGATGACCTGAGTCGAAGAAGGAGATTCAGATGAAAACAGTAATTGCAGTTTGTGTGATGGCGCTCGCGGCCGGCGGATGTTCCTCGTCGATGGATCGCGATTCGCGGAACGACCGCGGGATGGCGTCGAGCAGCATGAGCTCGGGCCAGAGCATTGCCGACATCGCCATGTCGACCGGAATGCACAACACGCTGGTGAAGGCGCTGAAGACGGCCGGCCTGGCGACCATGCTCATGGAGTCGGGCAGCTACACGGTCTTTGCTCCGACCGATGCGGCGTTCGCGAAGCTTCCGGCCGGCACGGTCGAGATGCTGATGCGGCCGGAGAATCGCGAGAAACTTCGCGCGGTGCTGCAGTACCACGTCGTCTCGGGACGCGTCGATGCGGCGCAGGTGATGGCGATGCCGAACGCGCGCACCGTGTCGGGCCAGAACATCGCGGTGCACACGATGGGCAATCAGGTGATGATCGGGAACGCGAACGTGATCAAGGCGGACGTGATGGCCAGCAACGGCATCGTGCACGTCATCGACACGGTGTTGATGCCGCCTGGAATGTAAGCGGGCTCGGTGTGCATGGAAGGGCGGCCGCATGGCCGCCTTTTTCACATCAGCGTTTGAAGCTGTACGCGCGCTCGACTTTGGCTACGCGCGTAAAGTACTCCTCGTACCACTTGCCGAAGCCCTGCCCTTGCGCGAGGCGATGTTCGCCATGTTTTTTCCAGTTGGCGATCGCTTCTTCGCTTTCCCAGTACGAGACGGTGATGCCGAGGCCGTCCGCGCCACGCGCGCTTTCGACGCCGAGGAAGCCCGGCTGCTGCTGCGCGAGCTCCACCATCCGGTCCGCCGTCGCGCCGTAACCCTCGTCGACGGCGGTGCGCGTCGACGTGAAGATCACGGCGTAGTACGGCGGCTCGGGTGTGCGTGCGGGGTTGGACATGCTCAGAAGATTTTCGGGAACTTCTTCGGCATCGCTTCGCGCATGAGGTCGTAGATGCCGGCGAAGATCGATTCGCGATTGGGCTTCGACCAGTAATCGCCGTCGGAGCCGTAGCTGGGGCGGTGATCTTTTGCGCTGAGAACGCGCGGCTCGGAGTCGAGCCAGTCGTAGCCGTGATCGCGCTCGACGACCTGCTGCAGCATGAACGCCGTGGCGCCGCCCGGCACGTCTTCGTCGATGAAGGCGATGCGATTGGTTTTCTTCAGCGATTCGACGATGAGGCCGCGCGTGTCGAACGGGAGGAGCGTCTGCACGTCGATGACTTCCGCGTCGATGCCGCTCTGCGCGAGGAGGTCCGCCGCTTCCATCACGACTTTCAACGTGGCGCCGTACGAGACGAGGGTGACGTCTTTCCCTTCGCGAATGATCTCGGGAACGCCGAGCGGCAGCGTGAACTCGCTGATGTTGGCCGGCAGCTTTTCTTTCGAGCGATAGCCGTTCAGCACTTCGACCACGATGGCCGGATCGTCGGAGCGCAACAGCGTGTTGTAGAAGCCGGCGGCCTGGGTCATGTTGCGCGGGACGCAGACGTAGATGCCGCGCACGAGGCTGATGATGCCGGCCATCGGCGAGCCGGAGTGCCAGATGCCTTCGAGGCGGTGGCCGCGCGTGCGGATGATGACCGGCGCTTTCTGTCCACCAGCCGAGCGCCAGCGCAGCGTGGCGAGGTCGTCGGACATGATCTGCAGGCCATAGAGGATGTAGTCGAGGTACTGGATCTCGGCGATCGGACGGAAGCCGCGCATGGCCGCGCCGATGGCCTGTCCGACGATGGTGCACTCGCGGATGCCGGTGTCCATGACGCGCCAGACGCCGTACTTTTCCTGCAGGCCCATGCAGCCCTGATTCACGTCGCCGAGGCGGCCGACGTCTTCACCGAAAATCACGACGCGGGGATCGCGGCGCAAGGCGTGATCGAAGCAGTGGTTGATGATCTCGAAGCCATTGAGCGTCTGCGCGTCGTCGCCGTACTGCGGCTTCACTTCTTCGACACGCATGGTGGCCTGTTCGCTCTCGCTGTAGAGATGCGCGCCGTAACGGGCATCGCCTTCCTGCTGGCGTTTGGTCAGCCATTCGGCGGCGCTCGAGATTTCGGCGGCCGGAGCGGCCGCCACTCCACGGGTTTTCGCTTGAATGAGGGCGCTGGCGACGGCGCGGACTGCATCGCGGCGGAACGGCGCCTGATTGCGCTGCAGTTCCTGTTTGAGCTCGTTCGCGCCGAGGGAGTCGAGCACGCCGATCGCTTCCTTCACTTCGGCGTCGATCGGTTTGCGATACGCCTCCCACGCGGCGCGCTGCGCGTCGCGCACCATCTGCGCGTCTTCGCGCTCGAGCTGATCGAGCTCCTCGGCGTTGGCGATGCCCTGCGCGATCATCCAGTCGCGCATCTTCTTCACGCCGTCGAATTCGACTTCCCACTCGAGGCGCTCTTTCGATTTGTAGCGCTCGTGCGACCCGGAGGTCGAATGCCCCTGCGGCTGGGTGACGTCGGTGACGTGGATGATCGCGGGGACGTGCTCTTTGCGCGTGATGGTGGCGGCGGCGATGTAGGTCTCGCAAAGCGCCGGGTAGTCCCACGCTTTGACGGTGTAGATGTCGTAGCCCTGCTTCGATCTCGGCTCGCGCTGAAAGCCTTTGAGGAGCTCGGAGAGATTGCCTTTGGTGATCTGGTATTCGTTCGGGACGGAGATGCCGTAGCCGTCGTCCCAGATGGAGACGATCATCGGGATGCCGAGGACGCCGGCGGCGTTGAGCGACTCCCAGAACATCCCTTCCGCGGTGCTGGCGTTGCCGATGGTGCCCCACGCGATCTCGTCGCCATTGCGCGAGAACTGCGCGGCCTCGGGGATGCCGAGCTCGCGATAGAGCCGCGAGGCCCACGCGAGGCCGACGAGCCGCGGCATCTGCGCGCCGGTCGGCGACATGTCGGCGGAGACGTTGTAGTTGTCGACTTGCGACGTCCAGTTACCGTTCGCATCGAGATAGCGCGACGCAAAGTGGGCGTTCATCGAGCGGCCGCCGGAAAACGGATCGTGTGCCGCGTCGGCATGTGCATAAAGCTGCGCGAAAAACTGCTCGAGCGTGGCCGCGCCGAGGGCGAACATGAACGTCTGGTCGCGGTAATAACCGGAGCGCCAGTCGCCGTGTCGGAACGCGCGCGCCCAGGCGAGCTGCGCGACCTCTTTTCCGTCGCCGAAAATGCCGAATTTGGCCTTGCCGGTCAGCACTTCCTTCCGGCCGATCAGGCTGGCGTGGCGGCTGCGGACCGCAACGCGGTAGTCCTCGATGATGCTCTCGCGCGTGAACTGCGTGCGCGTCTGGGTCTCAGGTGTCGACACGAGGTGCTCGTTCTCCGTCTGTTGGGTTGAGAGTTACGAGTCGACGCCGGGAGGGAGGTGGTCGCCGCTCAGAGGCGGAATCCTAGCACGCGCGACCGATGCGATCGGGCCGCGGCGAAGGACCTTCTGCCGCACGTCGAGAAGGTCCTTCGCCGCTCTTTGTGTCTCACGTCGCGGCGCGATCGTCGAGCCGCGCGAGCACGCGCAGCGTGCAGCGATTCACGTGCGCGCCGAGCGCAATCAGGCCGAGGACGATCGGCATGTAGATCACGCCGGTGCAGCAGACGATGAGCAGGTGCAACTGGTCGCGCCAGTCGACGAAACGGAGGATGCCGATGGTGAAGAGTCCTTCGAAGAGCAGCGCTCCGAAAAGCGCGGCCTTGAACCATCGCTCGGCAGCATCGATTTTCGCGAGAGCCCTTGCTCTCATGGTTTCGAGATCAGTCATGGCTCACCTCTGCAGCAGGACGACGGCGATGCCGATGGCGATCGCGAAATCGGCGATGAGAAAGAGGATGAGGCCCGGTTTCATTCGTTTCATGGGAGGTTCTCCTTTCGCAGTTGTGCGAGCCCGTATGCGAGCCGCGACTTGACGGTGCCGGTGCCGAGGTCGAGGACGTCCGCGACTTCGGAGATCGGCATTTCCTCGAGGTAATGAAGCGTGATGACCGCGCGCGCGGCCGGTGTGAGGCGGTCGATCGAGACGAGCAGGCGATCGCGCAGCCACGGATCGGGCGCGACGTACTCCATCGCGACGTCGTCGATCGGATCGGCGACGCGCCGTTTCTTCAACGCGCGAAACGCCTCACGCGAGGCAATGCGATACGCCCACGCGCGGAAGAGCGATGGATCCTGCAGCCACTCGATCTTCCGGACGATGGCGACGAGCGTGTCCTGCACGACGTCCTCGGCGAGCGCGACGTCGGCGGTGACGCGGGAGACGTATCGCAGCAGCGGCGGTGCGATCTCGGCGAGCAGCGCGTCGAAGGCCTGGCGATCGCCCGACTGGGCTCGCAGCACGAGGGCACGCTGTTGCGCGGGTGTCATCGCTTCATAAGAGGATGAAGCGGCGGAAAGTGTTCGGCCGCGCCACGAGAAAATTCGCGGCGCGGCCGGTTCACATCATCAGAAGCTGTTGAGAACCTCGGCGGTGTCTTCGCCCATGGCGCGGGTGCCGTCGCGCAGCACCTGCGCGTCGCTGCCGCCGGCGAACTTGAACGTGCCGGCCGAGCGATGCGCCTGTGTGAAGCGAACGAGCACCTCGCCGGACCGCGCATCGACGAGCTCCACGCTCACTTTGTTGCGCGCGGCGCCGGCACCGAAGCCCGCCACGTAACGCTTCGCACGCGAGCCCGGATCGATCTCTTCGACGGTGCCGCGCACGATCAGTGTCTTCGCCGCTTTCTTCGGAGCTTCGTTCGCGATCTCGACTTTCGCGCCGGACTCGAGGTCGTCCCGCAGCCCTTCGACGAAGACGGCGGTGTAGCCGTCGAGCGCGCCCTGAATGATCACGGCCTTGTCGCCTTTCGCCTCGACCTTCGACGTGTCGAACGGCAGCACGGCGATGGTCTCGTAATCGCCGGCGGCGAACGCCTTCACGATCTCGATCTCGTCGATCTCTGCTTCTCCCCAGCTCGTGTACTTGCCTGGCTCCGTCTGCACGTCCTTCTTTCCGCGAGCGACGGCCAGCGGAGCGACGGCGAGTGACACCGCCAGCAACAGAGCAATGCGTTTCATTGAGGTTTCCTCCCGATTTTGGTCCGCGCATTTTAAAGGTTGACCAACTCTTTGCTGTGCTGACGGTCACATCCGGCGAGTCGCGTAAGATGCGCACCGTCCGCCGCCGCACCCCAGGAGAAAAAAACATGAGCCGCACCCTGTCTGCACTCGCAGTGCTTGCGAGTACGTTTGCACTGCCTCTCTTCGCCGCGACGATCACGGTCAACAGCACCGCCGATGTGATCGCTGCCGATGCGCAGTGCACGCTGCGAGAAGCGATCACCGCGGCGAACACGAACGCTGCGATCGGCGGCTGTGTGGCCGGCACTGGTGCAACCGACGTAATCGCGTTCGCCATCGGCTCGGGCGCGCAGACGATCGTGCTGACGTCGGCGTTGCCGTCGATCACCGAGGCCGTCGTGCTCGACGCCTCGACGCAGCCGGGATTCGTGACGGCGCCTTTGGTCACGGTGAACGGCGGCGGCACGGTGTCGTCCGCATTCACCGTTGAGCCGACCGCAAACGGCACGTCGATCGTCGGATTCGTGCTGAATGGATTCAGCGGCGCTGCCATTGACATCTTCGCGAGCTCCACCACGGTGTCGCGGAGCTACATCGGCACGAACGCCGCCGGTAACTCGCCGGTGCCGAACGGCGTCGGAATTCAGATCACCGGTAGCGCCACCGCGCCGGCCCTCAACAACGTCATCGACCGCTCACGCATCGCCGGGAACACGGGCGACGGCATTCGCCTGATCGGCGCGCAGTCAACGACGGTGACGAACAACCAGATCGGCATCTTCCCGGCGGCACCGAACGGCGGCTCGGGCGTGCGCATCGAATCGTCTGCGACGAGCGCCGCGAACAACAACATCATCGGATCGGCGACAGACAACGCGACCGGCGGAAACACGATCGAGCAGAACGGCGAGTTCGGCGGCACGAACACCGGCGTGACGATCGTCAGCGGCACCGGAAACCGGGTGGTCGGCAACTCGATGTCGTTCAATGCGACGCCCGGTACGGGGATCTATCTGGGCGGCGACGGCGCGACTCCGAACGACGCGTGCGATGCCGATGCCGGCGCGAACCTGCTGCAGAACAAGCCGGTGCTCACGAATGCGCTCTACGAAAACGGCAACGTGACGATCCGCGGCTTGCTGAACAGCACCGCCAGCTCGACGTTCACGATCCATTTCTACTTCAGCATCGCGGCGTCGTTCGACCAGGGAACGCACTACATCGGGTCGACGACCGTGCAAACGAATGCTGGCTGCGTCGTGCAATTCAACGCCACGTTTGCGTTCACACCTCAGCCCGACGAGGGAACGGTGATCGCCACCGCCACCGACACGGCGAACAACACCTCGGAGCAGTCGCAACCAACACTGCTGGTTGCGCCACTGCAGGTTGCGAAAGGGTTCTCTCCCGCTACTGTGAACGTTCAGGACGGAGGCGTGTCCCGGCTCACCATCACCATCACCTTCCCGTTCTTCGGCCTTGGCAATGAGGCAGTGAATCTCGCGTTCACCGACGCGTACCCGGCCGGATTGCAGAACGCGCCGAACCCCGCGCCTGAGACGACATGCACCGGCGGAACGGTCACTGCCGCCGCTGGCGACACGAACGTCCGGCTCAGCGGCGGAACGCTGGCCGCCAATATGTCCTGCACCGTTTCTGTGAACGTGATCGCGACTCAGGCAGGAGCGCTGGAGAACGTACTGCCGCCGGGTGCCGTCACCTCGACTGTTCCGTTCACTCCGCCCGCTACACCGACAAACCTCCAGCCGGCGTCCGCTACGCTGAATGCGCTCGGAACCGGCCCCGTGTCGGTGACGAAATCGTTCAACCCGTCGAATGTCACAGCGGGGGACGCGACGACGCTGACGATCACGCTTTCGAATCCGCACACGCTGCCGCTGACGAACGTTTCGTTCGTCGATGCGTACCCCGCCGGTCTGGTCAACGCCTCCGCCGCCAACGCCACTTCGACGTGCGGCGGAACGGTCACGGGCAACAGCGGCGGGACTTCGGTTTCGCTCACTGGCGGAATGGTGGCCGCGAATGGCACGTGCACGGTGACGGTGAGCGTGGTCGCGCCGAACGGCGGCACGATTTCGAACACCATTCCGGCGGGAAGCGTCACCACAGCCGAGGGGGAGACCAATGACGCGACGGCGACGGGCGTGCTCGTCGTTGCAGCGGCGCCTGCTGTCGCGCCAGTTCCGACGGCGTCGGAGTGGGCGCTGATCGCGCTCGTGATGCTCCTCAGCGCCGCGGCAATCGTCAGGATGAGGTGACGTCAGGCAGATGAGAAACAGGGGCGGCAGAGCGACGCGCATAATGCGCGGATGCTCGCCGCCCTCGCTCTCTCTCTTCTGCTCGTTCCACGTGCGCTCTTCACCGGTCCCGAGCTGGACTATCAGTCGTCGGTCGTCGAGCACCACGGTGAGCTGGTGGTGGTCTTCGAGCGGCTGAACGCCGGCACGTTCTCGGGCGATCTGCTGGTGACGCGGTCGACGAATCGCGGCGCGAGCTGGTCGGAGCCGGCGGCGGTGGCGATGACTGCGTCGAACGAGCGCGCGCCGTCGCTGGTGGTGGTGGGCGATGAGCTCGTGCTCTTCTATCTCGTCGGGACGCCGGGCGGCGTTTATCGCATTCATCGCGCAACGTCGCCGGACGGTCAGAGCTGGACGACGCACGGCGCGATCGACCTCGGATGGCCGACCGGTGCGGAGCTGAATCCGGACGTGATCATGGAGGCGGACGGCACGCTGACGATGACGTATCACCGGCTGGGCGGTGCGAGCTACATCGCGCGCTCGAGCGATCGCGGCGCGACGTGGGACACGCGCCGCACGGTCGTCGCCGCGGCCTCGGCGCTGCCGCGCATCACGAGACGCGAGAGCGACGGAACGTATCTCGTCACCTACCAGATCAACCCTGGCAACAACGCGTTGCGGCTCTTCTCGAAATCGACGACCGATCCGTACGACTGGTCCGGTGATGCGTCGCCGCTTTCGATCGACGGCAACAGCCACGACTCCGCGCCGTACGTCATCGTGGGTGGAACGTTTTCGGTGGTCTACGCCGATGCGCGCGGGACGAGTGCGTTCAATCTTTTCCGCCGCACGAGCGCCGATGGCAAAACGTGGAGCGCGGCAACGCAGCTCACGTTCGGCGATGCGCTGAACGACGTGCAGCCGCATGTATTCGACGCCGCGCGCGGACGCGTGTTGATCTGGTCGCGCGAGACGACCGGAACGGATCGCGATCTCTGGTTCGATCCGGAGTTCCTGTCGCAGCGCAGACGCCGCTCAGCGATGTCGCAGTAGCGGGGCGATTTCGATCAGACCGCGTCGAGCTCGGCGACGGCACGATCGAGCATTCGCTGCACCTGTTCTTCGTCGGGACTTTCGCAGTAGATGCGGATGATCGGCTCGGTGCCGGACTTGCGGAAGAGGATCCATGAAGCATCGGCGAAGTTCATCTTCACGCCGTCTTTCTCTTCGCGCGTCTCGAACTTCGGACCGAAAACGTCATCGAGCTCGCCGGCGCGAACGCGCTCGATCAGACGCGCGCATTGCGGCATCGGGCGATGGAGATCGCGGCGGTCGTAGTGCAACGCGCCGAACTCCTCTTCCATCCTTCTGATGATGTCGGAGAGCGGCAATCCGTAATACGCGACCGCCTCGGCGACGACGAGTCCGGAGAGCAGGCCATCACGCTCGGGCATGAAAGCGCCGAAGCCGATGCCGCCGCTTTCTTCGCCGCCGACCAGTACGTCGCGCGCGAGCATCAGGTCTGCGACGTATTTGAAGCCGATCGGCGTCTCATGCAGCGTCGCGCCGAGGTTCGTCGCCACTTTTTCGATGAGGCGCGTCGTCGAGAAGGTCTTCACGATCTCGCCGGCGCGCTGCTTCTCGCGCACGAGATAGAGCGCGAGGAGCGAGATGATCTTGTGCGGCGAAACGAAACGTCCGCGCTCGTCGAGGATGCCGAGGCGATCGGCGTCGCCGTCGTTGCAGATCGCGAGATCGTAATCGCCGCTCATCATCACGTTCTGCGATGCGAGGAGGTTCTCCGGGATCGGCTCCGGATTCACGCCGCCGAAACCGGGATTCGTTTCGCCGCGAATGCCGTCGACGATGGTCGTCTCGAATGGCTCGGCGGATTGATTGAGGATGCGATGCGCGCCGGTGTAGTCGAGCCCGAGGACCTTCGACGGCAGCGTCGCGCCGGCGCCGTGAATCGGATCGTGGAGGATGGCCAGCTTCGCGGACTTTAGTGCTCTCAGGTCGAGCTGCCCGCGAATGCCGTCGATGTAGTCATCGAGGATGTTCTCCTCCCCGATCGTGCCGGCTTCGCGCGCGTCGCGTTTGCCGAGGCTCGCGGCGATGGTGTTGTACGTCTCGGGGAGCGCCGAGCCGCCGTACCACGCTTTGAATTTGAGCCCGTTGTATTTCGCCGGATTGTGGCTGGCCGTGACCATCACGCCGCCGAGGACCCGGCGGTGCAGAGCCGTGTACGAGATCGTCTGCGACGGCGTGGGGCGATCCGAAAGAATCACGCGATAGCCGGCGCCGCGCAGCGACTCCGCGACCACGAGCGCGAACTCGTGCGAGAGGAAGCGGCGGTCGAAGCCGACGATCAGCGCGTTCGCGTCGACGTGCTCCGGCGGACGGAGCGTGCGCGCGGCGACGGCGATCGCATCGGCGACGCGGCGAACGTTATCGAAAGTGAACTGGTCGCCGATGACGGCGCGCCAGCCGTCGGTGCCGAAAGTGATCGCGTCGGTCATGCGGGCGCATTGTAGAGAAGGTCGTGCCGGGCGCCGGCGGTTTCCGAAAAGACGCGTTGCGCTTTATGGCAATACAGCATAGATTTCGGCGCATGCATCAGCTCGTACGCACCGCAGTCGCCGCCGCGCTCATCCTCACCGCATCGTTTGTCTCGGCCCAGTCGCTCTCGTTCGGGGACCGTTTTCCGCTCACGAACACGCGCTACGTCACGACCTCGGCGAGCGACTCGCGGCTCGTCTCGAACGGACGCGAGTTCTTTCTCTTCTGGCGCACGGCGACGAACGTGCGGCTCACGAAACTGGTCGCGGGCGATCGCCGCGGCGGCCGGCACGTCATGACCAGAGTCGACGACATGGACGTGGTGTGGACGGGATCGGGTTTTCTGATGGCAGGGTCGATTCAGAATCAGAACACGATCTACGGGCAACTGGTCGACGCGTCGGGCGAGCCGCAAGGGAGCGCGTTCGTCATCGGCAGCGGGAGAATGCCGCGGCTCGCCGCAACCGCGAACGGCGTGCTGATGGTGTATGTCGATGGAGCGCTGAAGGGGGCGATGCTGACGCCGCGCGGCACTGTGCTCGCGCCGGCGCAACTGCCGGCGTCGCAGGTCAATGGCTATTCGGTGTCGAGTAACGGCACCGGCTTCGCGGTCGCGATCGCGGAGCCTTCTTTCATCGAAGTGGTGCTGCTCGACGGAAGCGGACGACAGACCTCGCGCACGACCGCGTACAACGCATTCCGTCCGGTCGTCAGTGTCGACGTGGCGAGCAATGGTGACGAGTACCTGGTCGCGTGGAGCGCGTACGGCGAGCAGAAGAGTGCACTGCAACTCGACGCCAGCGGTACGGCGCGCGCGCCGGTCACATTCGAGGAGCCGACGCAGGGTGAGACCGCTGGCGGCGTGGTCGAGGCGGCGTGGACCGGCGCGAACTGGGCGGTGGCGTACACGACTCACAAGCCGCACGCGGTGACGCCCGAGCTGCACGTGGCGTGGCTCGATCCGGTCTATGCGACGGTGATCGGGCGCGAGCCGCAGCGGTACGGTCTCTATCCGTCGCTGGCGTCGGCGAATGGACGGGCTCTGCTCACCTGGCGAACCGAATACGGCGGTCCGGTTCTCTGGGGCGATCTGCCGCTGAGCGCCGACGTCATCCCGCTCACGCACGCCGCGGCCGAACAGACGCTCGGTGCGGCGGTGTCTTCATCGAATGCGACGCTGGTGGTCTGGCGCGAGGCATCGCCGGACGCGGCATCGACGCGTTTCGGGATTCGCGACCGCGATGGCTCGTGGCGCGAGCGCGAGCTCGTGCCGGCGTTCACGCAGGTCATGGCCGCATCGGACGGACAGGAGTTCGTCATGGTGACGCCGCAGGGCAGCGGATCGGTGGCGCGATTCGTCAACGAACAGGGGCGCTCGGTCGGCCAGCCGGTGGCGATTCCGTTCCAGGTGCGCTCGATTGCGTGGAGCGGCCGCGATTACGTTCTGTCGCGTTCCTACTATGGCGCCGGCGAGCCGGAGTTCGCGCGCCTCAGCACCGCCGGCGTGCTGACGGCCGGCGCGGCGGTGACGCCTGCTGATGAGTGGCGCCTCGTGAACGGCATCGCGTCGAACGGTACGACCACGATCGGCCTGTGGCTTTACGAAGAGCCGTGTCAGATCACCTGCCCGACGATCGGACGAGTGAAATTCGCGCGCCTCGGCGCGGACCTGCAGCCGCTCGAGACGCCGCGGCTGCTCGTCGACGAGATCGTGCAAGGCGCGTCGATCCTGTGGGATGGACGCCGCTTCCTCGCATTCATCGGAGGCGGTGAATCGGCGATCAGGATCTGGCAGATCCCGCAGAACGGAGGCGGGGCATCCCCGATCGCGACGCTCGGCGCGGGCGGCGAACTGCTTGATACCGCACGTGTCGACGCGGGACTCGCGGTCACGTGGCGCGAGCGCGGCGCCGGCGGCCGCGTGCACGTGTCGCTCGTCGGACACGACAATCAGGTCCGGCAACTCGCGACGACGACCGCCGGCAGCAGCGAGCGCGCGCGGGTGGTCGGCCTGCCCGGAAACGCGATCGGCGTCGTCGACGCGACGCCGAATTTCGACGCACCGCATCACGGCAGTACGCGCATCACGATGCAGATCGCGGACGCGGTGCAGACCGGCGTCCCCGATGCACCGCACCTTCGTCTCGAACGCCGCGACGGCAAGGCCGTGCTGCGCTGGACGACCCCCTCGCAGCCGGTGAGCGGCTATCGCGTGGAGTACCGGATCGGCGACGGCTCGTGGAACGAGTTCGACGCCTGGATCGACGCCGACGAGACCGAGGCGCCGATCGGGTTGAACATGCGCCCCGGGGTCACGTACCGCTTCCGGATTCGCGCATGGAGCGACGCCGGAAGAAGCGAACGCTCCAACGCGGTGGCGGTCAACGGGTCGAAGCGCCGCGCGGTGCGGTGAGTTATGGCGATACGCCATAGAACCAGCGGCTGACTGATTGGTGGAGCGG
>DASVRB010000475.1:0-7708 GCA_036388835.1 Thermoanaerobaculia bacterium
CACACGCCGGTCGACGCGTTTCTCTCCTGTTTCCCCGCCGGCACGGTGAGCGGCGCACCGAAGATCCGGGCGATGGAGCTGATCGACCGTTTCGAACAAACGCGCCGCGGCCCCTACGCGGGCGCGGTGGCGTACTTTGCGTTCAACGGCAACCTCGACTCGTGCATCACGATCCGCACGGTGACGCTCGCGAATGACCGCGCCTACGTGCAAGCAGGCGGCGGCATCGTCTTCGACTCGGATCCGGCAACGGAGTACGAGGAAACGGTCAACAAAAGCGCAGCAGTGAGACGCGCCATCAGCGTCGCCCGCGCCGTACTCGCGCAGCGTTGATCGCGGTCGCCATGACGGAACGACGAAGGGCCTCCGGCGGGCCGGCGGGGCCGGCAGCCCGGGTTGCCCAAGGCTGAACGCACGTTGGCCGCGTCAGGCGCGGTCCAGGCGGCAACAAAAGGCAGCCGGCCCCGCCGGCCCGCCGGAGGCGCCCCCGGTCGTTCCCCTCTGCTATAACGCCAAAACATGGCTGCCCGGCGTCCGAACGAGTTCGAAAAATCCTTTCAGAACCTCGAGAAAATCGTGCAGCGCCTCGAGAGCGAAGAGTTGCCGCTCGACGAGTCGCTGCAGTTGTTCGAAGAAGGCATTCGCCTTTCGCGCTTCTGCCATCAGCGCCTCGAGGAAGTCGAGAAAAAGATCGAGCTCATCCTCGCTGACGCCAAAGGGCAGCCGGTCACCGAGCCATTCGAGCCCGAAGACGACGAAGACGAGACGCTCGACGACGGAGTGTGACGTGATCTATTCGTGGAGCGACGCCTTCGCCGCCGGCGCTGCGGTCGTCGGAGGCAAGGGGTGGAACCTCGGGCGTTTGGCGCGCTACGGCTTCCCCATTCCGCGCGGTTGCGTCGTCACCGAGCGAAACGACGTCCGCGAAGCGCTCGCGCAATTCGATCTGCAGCAGGTCGCCGTTCGCTCCAGCGCGGCGAGCGAAGACGGCGCGTCGCATTCGTTCGCCGGCATGCACGATTCCGTGCTGAACGTGCGCGGCGTCGAAGAAGCCGAGCATGCGTACGACATCGTCGACGCGTCGCTGAGATCCGAACGTGCGCGTGCGTACCGGCAGCGCGCCGGGATCGGTGAAGACGAATTTCGAAGTGCCGTGGTGCTGTGCGAGATGGTGCCGGCCGTTTGCGCCGGCGTTGCGTTTTCGGCCGATCCCCGCACCGGACGGCGCGACCGCGTCGTCATCAACGCCGTTCACGGGCTCGCCGACAAACTCGTCGCCGGCGAAGCGAATCCCGAAGAGCTGATCGTCGAGCATGGCGCGACCAGCATGCGCGTCGCCGAAAGGAGCGGACCGCGCGTCCTCTCCGATGAGCGCGCGCTGCAGCTCGCGGCGCTCGCGCTGCGCGTCGAGTCGGCGCTCGGAGAGGGCGAACAGGCCCAGGACATCGAATGGGTATTCGACGGCGAGCGATTCGTGCTCGTGCAGGCGCGGCCGGTGACCGCGTTGCCGTATCGCACGTTCGAGGCGATCGCCGATCGGCCGCCGATCTGGTCGAACGCGAACCTCAAAGACGTACTGCCGGGCGTGATCTCGACCATGTCGTTCGACACCGTGCGGATGATGATCGGCCACATGCTTCTCGCGACGCAGGAATCCGCCGGCTACGTCGCGCCGCGCGGCATGCAACTGCTGCGGCGCTTCAGCGGGCGCGCGTACTTTGATCTCGCGGCGATGCAGTGGGCGTTCTACGACGCGTTCGGCGTGCTGCCGGCGGAGACCAACGCCGCGATCGGTGGGCATCAGCCGGAGATCGACGTGCCGCCGGAGCCGCTCAAAGGGGCGGCAGGGAAGGCGCGCTCGAAGCGAGTCCTGCGCCTGCTGCGTCTCCTGCTGACGATCAAGAAAAAACTGCCGCCGGCCATCGAATCGTTGCGCGCCACGCTCGCGCCGTACACGCGCGAAACGGTGCGCACGATGTCCGACGAACGGCTCATCGAGGCGATGCACGAGATTCGCGACGCCGCGATTGCTTACTCGCGCCTCTTCCAGATCACCACCGGCGCGCCTGGACTCTGGCAACGGTTGCTGAACGCGCAGCTCGCGCCGCTGTTCGGCGAGCGCGCGAACGCCATCGCCTCAGGCCTCGTCTCCGGCCGCGGCGGCGTGACCACGGCCGAGCAGGGCTACGCGTTGTACGACGTCGCCGCGGCACCCGATCGCGAGGCGGCGTTGCAGCGCTATCTCGTCGATTACGGCCATCGCGCGGTGTACGAGTCGGAGATCGCGAACGTGCGCTGGAGTGAAGACGACTCGTTCGTGCGCGAACAACTCGCCGCGATCGTCGCCAATCCGCCGGACGTCCATCCGCGCGAGCTCGCCGCGCGACGCCATCTCATCGCGGAGGATGAAGTGCGCAAAGCGACCGTCCTGCGGCGCCCGCTCATCCGCTGGGCCGCACGCAAATTTCAGGAAGCGATGGGACTGCGCGAGTTCGCCAAGTCCGAGCTCGTGCGCGTGACCGTTCCGACGCGCGCGATCCTGCTCGAAGTGGCGCGCCGCTTCGCACTCGAGAACATCTTCCTGCTCTCGACCATCGAGCTCGAAGCGCTGCTGCGCGGAGAGCTCAGCGCCGAGGCCGCACGCGTGCTGATCGCCGACCGCGCGAAACTGCACGAGCAGTGGTCGCGTGAAGCAGTGCCGGATGTGATCGAGAGCGGTGCGACTGCGAGAAAACCGGCGGTTGCCAGCACGGCAAAGGACGGCTGGCGCGGCGTGGCTGTCTCGTCCGGCGTCGCGCGCGGCGCAGCGAAGATCCTGCGTCATCCGAGCGAGGCGGCGAAACTGAACGACGGCGACATCCTCCTCGCTCCATCGACCGATCCCGGCTGGACCACGCTTTTCCTCCGCGCCTCAGCGATCGTGATGGAAGTGGGTGGCTATCTCTCGCACGGCGCCATCGTGGCGCGCGAGTTCGGGATTCCGGCGGTGGTGAACGTTCCGGGCATCCTCGAGCTCGTGCGCGACGGGGAGCAGCTCGTCGTCGATGGCGACCGCGGCCTCGTTTCACGTGCGTGATATAAGCGCCGCCGCATGACGGATTTCCGGGCGCAACTGAACGCTTGGCGTTCGCTCGTCGATGCCACGCTCGACCGTCATCTCCCTCCCGCGAGCACCAAGCCTCCACTGATTCACGAGGCGATGCGTTACGCCGTCCTCGGCGGCGGCAAGCGGATCCGCCCGATCGCCGCCATCGCCGCCGCGGAAGCGGTCGGCGCCGAGATCGAGCCGCTGCTGATGCATTTCGCGGCGCTCGAGCTCATCCACACTTACTCGCTCGTGCACGACGACCTGCCGGCGCTCGACAACGACGACCTGCGCCGCGGCCGCAAGACCACTCACGTCGTGTTCGGCGACGCGATGGGCATCCTCGCGGGCGACGCGCTGCTGACCGAAGCCTTCTCCTGGCTGGCGCGGCCGCTGCCCGGAGTGGAGCCGTCGCGGCAACTGCGCGCGATCGTGGAAGTGGCCACAGCCGTCGATTCGACCGGCATGATCGGCGGCCAGGTGGCGGACATCGTCGCTGAGCGCTCGCAGGAAGAAGATCGCGATCACCACGACCTGCTCAAAGAGCTCGACTTCATCCATCGCAACAAGACCGGGAAGCTGTTCAGCTGCTCGGTGGTCATGGGCGGGCTGCTGGGTGGCGCGACCGACGAGCAGCTCGCCGCGTTACGCAAGTACGGCGACGCGCTTGGGCTGGCCTTCCAGATCATCGACGATCTGCTGGACATCGAAGAGTCGTCTGCGACGCTCGGAAAGACCGCCGGGAAGGACGTCGAGCAGGGAAAACTGACGTGGCCGGCGCTTCTCGGCGCAGACAGTGCACGTGCCGAGGTCCAGCGGCTCTATGAGGAGGCGCTGGTGCAGGCTGGTATGATCGCCGGTCCTGTGAATTACCTCGCGCCGCTCGCCGGTTTCATCTGTGAACGCCGCAGCTAGACGGAAAAACGATGCCTCGCATACTCGACTCGATCGATACCCCCCGCGACCTCAGGAAGCTGGACCGCAAGCAGCTCCCGCAGGTTGCGCAGGAGATCCGCGAACAGATCATCGACGTGGTCTCGAAGATCGGGGGCCACTTCGGTGGCAATCTCGGCATCGTCGAGCTCACGCTCGCGCTGCACTACATGTATGACACGCCGCGCGATCAGATCGTGTTCGACACCGGCCACCAGAGCTATCCGCACAAGCTCATCACCGGCCGGCGCGACACCTTCCACACCATCCGGCAGCATGACGGCATCTCCGGCTTCTGCAAACGTGAAGAGTCGGAGTACGACGTCTTCAATGCCGGCCACGCGTCGACATCGATCTCGGCGGCGCTCGGGATCGCCGTCGCCCGCGACTTCCGGAAAGAGGATTACCGCGTAGTCGCGATCATCGGCGACGGCGCTCTCTCCGGCGGCATCGCCCTCGAAGGCCTCAATCAGGCCGGCCACCTCAAGAGCAAACTGCTGATCGTTCTCAACGACAACGACATGTCGATCTCGACGAACGTCGGCGCGATGTCGGGCTACCTGAACCAGATCATCAAAGGCCAGCGCTACAACCAGGCCAAAGACCTCGCGAAGGGCGTGATGGACCGTGTGCCGCTGATCGGCGGCAAGCTGCACGGCCTCGCGCACGACATGGAGCAGGTGCTCAAGAACATGATCGTCCCGGGGACGCTGTTCGAGGAGCTCGGCTTCAAGTACCTCGGTCCGTACGACGGTCACGATCTCGAGCTGCTGCTCGACCTCTTCGAGGAGCACCGCGACTACGACGGTCCCCTGCTCATCCACGTGATGACGAAGAAGGGGAAGGGTTACACACCGGCGGAGAACAAGCCGATCTGGTCGCACGGCGTCTCGCCGTTCGACGTCATCACCGGCGACGCGAAGAAGGCCGACAAACCGCAGCCGCCGACCTACACCGCCGTCTTTGCCGACGCGCTGATCGAGCTGGCGAAAAACGATCCGAAGATCATCGCCGTGACCGCGGCCATGCCCGACGGAACGGGCCTCGACAAGTTCGCGAAAGCGCTGCCGGGCCGGATGTTCGACGTCGGCATCGCGGAAGAGCATGCGATCACGTTCTGCGGCGGCATGGCCACGCAGGGGATGAAGCCGATCGCGGCGATTTACTCGACGTTCCTCCAGCGGGCGTTCGACCAGGTCTTTCACGACGTGGCGATCATGGATCTTCCGGTCGTCTTCGCGCTCGATCGCGGCGGCATCGCCGGCGCCGACGGGCCGACCCACCACGGCATCTACGACATGGCCTACCTGCGGGTCTTCCCGAACATGGTCTGCATGGCGCCGAAGGACGAAAACGAGCTGCGGCACATGGTCAAGACCGCGTTCGAGACCGGCCATCCGACCTCGCTGCGCTACCCGCGCGGCAACGGCTACGGCGTGGAGATGGACGCGGAGCTGAAGACGCTGCCGGTCGGTAAGGGCGAGGTCCTGCGCGAAGGGAAAGACGCGACCATCATCGCCATCGGCAACGAGGTCTGGCCGTCCGTGCACGCGGCGGAGATCCTCGCGAAAGAAAACATTGATGTAGCAGTAATCAATGCGCGTTTCATCAAGCCTTTAGACGACGAATTGGTTGCACAATTCTGTAAGCCTGATTCGTACATCATTACCGTCGAAGAAGGCTCGATCGCCGGCGGCTTCGGCTCCGCGGTGATGGAGCGTTGCGAGCAGCTCGGCATTCGCGGCGTCAACTTCCACTGCATCGGCATCCCCGACGAATACGTGCACCACGGCGCGCAGGATGTGCTCCGCGCGCAGTACGACCTCCACTCGGAAGGGATCGCGAAGCGGGTGCGGGAGTTCGTGGGCGGAAGCAGCGTCGTCCGTTCTGTGCCCGATCAGCTCGAAACCGTCGGCGATCTTGCGGACGCGATGTCGCGCGTCACCGAAGGCGCGCCGGACGCAGCGTTCCGCGACCTGCCGACGAGCGACACGATCGACGAAGTCGTTTACGGCGTCGCGCGGAGTGCGACCGCGAAGTAGATGTCGAAGGTCTTCGTCGATACGTGGTTCTTCATCGCGTACCTGCATCGATTCGATCCTGATCATGCAGCTGCGGTCCGACTTGCGCGCGCTTATCGTGATGCGATGTTCTTCACGCACGACGGTGTCCTCACCGAGTTCCTCACATTTTTCTCGGCGCACGGCAGTTACTGGCGAAATGCCGCGGCAGCGACTGTGCGCGAGACGATGCACGCCAGGAAGTACAACGTCGCGCCACTGACGCGCCACCTCTTCGAGCATGCGCTCGACTTGTATGAACGGCGCGCGGACAAGGAGTACTCGCTCGTCGACTGCACGTCGATGCACCTGATGCTGAGACGCGAGATCACGCACGTTTTCACGAACGACCACCACTTCCGTCAGGAAGGCTTCACGGTCGTATCCGACGTGCGATGAAAAAGCAGCGTCTCGACGTGGCCGTGGTCGAGCGCGGGCTTGTCGACACACGCTCGAAGGCGCAGTCGCTGATTATGGCGCGGCGCGTTCTGGTGAACGGGCATTTCGTCGACAAAGCCGGCGCGAACGTCACGGACGACGACGAGCTGGCGATCGCGGAGCTCGAGCATCCCTGGGTCGGCCGCGGCGGGATGAAGCTCGCTCATGCATTCAAAGAGTTCACGATTAACGTAGACGGAAAAGTGTGCGCTGATATCGGTGCATCAACTGGTGGCTTCACCGACGTCATGCTGAAGAACGGCGCCGCGAAGGTGTACGCGATCGACGTTGGTTATGGGCAGCTCGATGTCTCCCTGCGCAACGATCCGCGCGTCGTGAATCGCGAGAAAGTGAACGCCCGCTTTCTCGGAGCGGATGCGTTCGATGAGCCGATCGAGTTCGTCTCGATCGACGTCTCGTTCATCCCGCTGAAGCTGATCCTGCCGGCCATTGCGACATTTCTGCGCGGCGAGCTGGTGGCGTTGATCAAGCCGCAGTTCGAGGTCGGCAAACACGAAGTCGGGAAGGGCGGCATCGTCCGCGACGAAGCCAAACGTCAGTCGGCCGTCGACGGCGTGGTCGCGGTCGCGCGCGAGCTCGGCTTCGAAGTGAAGGGTGTGATCGAGAGTCCGGTCAAAGGGGCGGAAGGGAACGTCGAGTTCCTCATGCACGCAGTCGCAGGTACGCCTTCAACCCCTCCCGCCACGACTCCGGAGTGACGCCGGTCAGCTCCTCGTAGCGCGCCGTGGACAGCACCGAATACGCGGGTCGCCGCGCGGGCCGCGGAAACTCGTCGGTCGTGACCGGCCGCACGTCGATGCTCGCGCCGCTCTCTTCCGCGATCGCGCGCGCGAAGTCGAACCACGAGCATTCGTCGCGGTCGGCGTAATGCACGACCCCGCGCGCGATCGGCGCGAGCCGCACCAGCGCGCGCGCGAGATGCGGTGTGTAGGTCGGACGCCCGCGCTGATCGTGCACGACGCGCAGCGGATTCGTTCCCTTGCGAATCTGGTTGCGAATCGCCTCGACGAAGTTCGGACCATGCACGCCGAACAGCCATGCCGTCCGGACGATCAGATGCTGATCCGCGTGCGCCGCCGCAATCTCGCCGAGGAGCTTCGAGCGGCCGTACGCGCAGAGCGGCGCGGTCGGCGCGTCGGGCTCGTACGGCGTGGTGCTCGAGCCGTCGAAG
>DASVRB010000476.1:0-11220 GCA_036388835.1 Thermoanaerobaculia bacterium
GCCGATGCTGGCCGCGCCGTTGCCGCGCTTCGACGGCCTCGACGTGCTGGTCGTCGATGACGATCCGCAGGCGCGACGCTTCATCGCTGCCGCACTCGAGCGTGCGGGCGCATTCGTGCGCGACGCGGCCGGCGTCGACGAGGCGATCGTCGCGATCCGTGCGCAGGTTCCGGCCGTGCTCGTCAGCGACATCGCCATGCCGGACCGCGACGGTTTCGAGTTGCTCGAAGACGTGCGCAATATCCTGCACATCGACGAGCAGCGCCTTCCCGCCATCGCCATCACCGCGTTCGGCGGGACGCAGGATCGCGTGCGCATCCTCGCCGCCGGATTTCAGCGCTACATCCTCAAACCGGTCGATCCGCTCGAGCTCACGCGCGTCATCGGGGACGTCCTGCCGACCGTCTGAGCCGCGTGGCGCTGTCTTTGCTGCGCTCTTTTCCGTTCCGGGAGGATCTACGCCGACACCATCTGAGGATGCCGGGTTGCTCGATCGGTTGATCGAGACCGGCCCTGTCCCGATTGTCGTCCTCACGCTCGACGGAAACGTCGCGATCTGGAACCGCGCTGCGGAACAGACGTTCGGCTGGACCGCCGAGGAGGTCCTCGACAAGCCCGACCCCACGCATCCCGCCGAGATGGCGGCGCTCTCCGCCGAGCTGCGCGATGCGGTCAAACGCGGCGAGCGCCGCGTCGTCGAGACCCGCCTGCTCCGCCGCGACGGCGAGCTGCTCGACGTCGTCCTCACCGTCGGCGGACTGCGTGACAGCGGCGGCGCGGTGCGCTTCAGCATCGGCATCATTCACGACCTGACGGAATTCCGCGCGGTTCAGGGTCGTGCGCGCGTGGCGGAAGAGCGCGCACGCGCGCTCCTCGATTCAGTGACCGAGCTCGCGGTGCTGTTTCTCGACGCGAGGTCGCGCATCCTCAACGCCAATCGCGGCGCCGAGTTGCTGGTCGGATGGACGATCGACGAGCTGCGCGGCATGGACCTCGGCACCATCATCGATCCCGAGTGGCTGCTCGAAAACGCGCGGATCACCGAGGCGTTGTGTGCTCGACGCGATGGCGGCCGTTTCTGGGCCGACGTTGTTCTGACGCCGATCCATAGCCTCGACGGCGCGCTGACCGGCTCGGTGGTCGTGCTCCGCGACATCACCCGCCGCAAGACCGATCACGAACGGGAGCGGCAGCGCCTGCAGCAGAGCGCGGCCGTTTCAGCGTTCGCCGCGCGGGCCACCCGCGAGCTCACCGAGCATGCCGTCGCCGACGCCGCGGTCGAGCACGTCGCGGCGGCGATGCAGGCCGATTACGCCGAGCTCCTCCGCCCAGCGCCCGGCGCCGCGCAACTGGAAGCAACGCACGCGTTCGGCTGGGGTCGCACCGGCGTTCCTCGCGCGGTGCCTCTCGATGCGCCGACCGTTTACGCCGAGGCACTCACGACCCGCCAGCTCATCGTCCGCGCCCTCACTCGCGACGACTTCGAGCACGCTCCGCATCTGCACGATCTCGGCGTCAACTGGGCCGCGGTGGTCACGCTGCGCGTGGACGGCCAGGCCTGCACGCTCGGCGCGTTCTCACGACTTCCGATCTCTGAGAGCGACATCTACCCGCTGCAGGCGATCGCCGCGATGACCGAGGCCATCGCCGCGCGGCGCGTCGCCGAACAGCAGCTCGCCGAGCGCGATCGCACGCTGCGCATGATCCTCGACCAGATGCCGGCGGTGATCTGGACCGTCGACCGCGACTTCCGCTTCATGACCACCAAAGGCGCGGGGCTGAAAGTGCACGACAGCGTCCCCGATAAGGTCGCCGGCATGAGCCTCTTCGACGTGACCCCGCCGAACGGCGCGGTGCACGACGCCGTCCTCCGCGCGTTCGAAGGGCACTCCAGCTCGTATTTCGGCGACTATCGCGGCCGCACGTATGACAACCGTGTCGAGCCGTTGCGCGACGTGCACGGCAACATCGTCGGCGCGATGAACCTCGCCTTCGACATTACCGAACGGAGGCGCGACGAGGAGGCCCTCAGCTCGTCGCGCGAAGAGCTGCGTCGCCTCTCGACGCGTCTGAACATGATGCAGGAAGAGGAGCGCCGCCGCATCGCGCACGAGCTGCACGACGAGCTCGGGCAGCGGCTCACGGCACTGCGCATGGAGACCTCGCTGCTGCCGCACAAGCTCGGCAAACGCGGCACGCGCGCGGCCTCGGAGGCGATCGCTTCGATGATCGAGCTCATCGACGAGACCATCGTCACCGTGCGCCGCGTCGCCACCGAGCTGCGGCCCGCGATCCTCGATGACTTCGGCTTCCGCGCCGCGCTCGAGCTCGAGCTCGCCGCGCTGCAGAAACGGTCGGGGATCAACTATTCGATCCACTTCCTGCCGGAGGACCTGACCGTCGATCGCGAGATGGCAACGACGCTCTACCGGATCGTGCAGGAGTCGCTCACGAACGTGGCGCGGCACGCACAGGCGACCGAAGTGCGTGTCGGAGTCGAGCAGCACGACGACTGGATCATCATCGAGATCGCCGACGACGGCCGCGGGATCACGCCCGCGGAGCTCAGCAGCTCCGCCTCGCTCGGCCTCCTCGGCATCCGCGAGCGTGCCTATTCGCACGGCGGCGTGGCCGACGTCCGCGCCGGCCCGACGGGCGGCACGGTCGTCTCCGTCCGCCTGCCACTGGGAGGAGAACGCCGGTGAAAATCGTCATCGCCGACGATCACGCCATCGTCCGCCACGGACTGCGGCAGATCATCGCCACGCGCTCCGGCTGGACGGTGGTCGGCGAGGCCGCGAGCGGCGACGAACTCCTCGACCTCCTCGGCCGCGTGGCCGTCGACGTGCTGGTCCTCGACGTCTCGATCGGCGACCGCAGCGGCATCGACCTCCTCGAGCCGGTCCGCGCCGTCCGTCCCAATCTCCCGGTCCTGATGCTCAGCATGTACGCCGAAGAGCATTACGCCATTCGCGCCATTCGCGCCGGCGCGTCCGGCTACATCCAGAAAGACCGCCCTCCGGAAGAAATCGTCGCCGCCATCGAACGCGTCGCAGCAGGCCGCAAACACATGAGCGCCGCCATCGTCGACCAGATGGCCGCCACCATCGCGGGCGGCTACCACGAGCACCCGCACGAAGAGCTCTCCGCCCGCGAATTCCAGGTCTTCCGCCTCATCGCCGACGGCAAATCGATCACCGAAATCGCCGACCTCTTGCACGTCAGCGTAAAAACCGTCAGCACCTACCGCACACGGATCGTCGCGAAAACCGGCTTCCGCACCAACGCCGACATCATCGCGTACGCGATCCGGAATGGGTTGTTGTAGGGGGTGTGCGGCCTGGGTGCATCGGACGGTGGGCACCAGACGCCGAGACATTGCTGCGCGACAACGCCCCCTCAATCGACGCAGAAAATTAGCCGCTAATCGCGATGCATCGTTTGGAGTGCGGCGACGCGAGTCGCCGCTTTAACTGCCGGCAGCGATGCTGCCGGCCACGGCATCGCCCGGGCGAAGTGAAAGCGGTGACTGGCGTCACCGCACTCCAAATGGTTTGCTTCGGCGAGGTCGATGTTCGCTGATCGCCGCAACCCGCGATGAATCTTTGGAGTGCGGCGACGCGAGTCGCCGCTTTAACTCCCGGCAGCAACGCTGCCGGTCACCGCGGCATCGCCGCGGTGGAGTGAAAGCGGTGACTGGCGTCACCGCACTCCAAATGGTTTCGCTGCGGAACGAGCAATAGATCGCTTGCGACGCCGATCGCCGCAACCCGCGTCGCTTTGGAGTGCGGCGACGCGAGTCGCCGCTTTGACTGCCGGCAGCAACGCTGCCGGCCACGGCGGCATCGCCCGCGCGAAGTGAAAGCGGTGACTGGCGTCACCGCACTCCACAGCCAACCGGACGCGACGGAACTCCGTACTGATGTAGGAGTACGCCTTACACGCGGTCAGGACCCCTTCCGATACCGGGGGCGGCGTTCGGTCCGTAAGATGTGGGAGAAGTCATACACCCCTGTCCGAATGAGTCAATTAATTGATGGATATCCTTCGCGGGTCGCGCGGAGACTGAGCGTCGTGTGCGCGACGGCGGTCGTCGCGGCGTCGGTTGTCGTCCTCGTCGGCTGGGCGATCGATAACCTGCTGCTGAAGCGGGCGTTCCTCGGGAGTGTGATGGTGCGGCCGAATGCCGCCGTTGCGCTCGGTTTCGCGGGGTTGAGCGTGCTGCTGATCCGCCACCGCTTCGGGCGGCTGCTCGGCATCGTGCCTCTGGTGATCGGGGCGCTCACGACCGCCGAGTATCTGTATCGGTTCGACTTCGGCATCGACGACCTCCTCTTCCACGGCGATCCTGGTGTGCCGATGCGCATGTCGGTCCGCGCGGCGATCGCCTCGGCCTGCGCGGGAGTGGCGATCGTCGCCCGTCACCGGGCCATCAGCCAGTTCTTCAGCGGCATCGTCGGTTTCATCGGCACCCTCAGCACGGTCGCGTATCTGTACGGCGCCGAGTTCCTGCCTCACGCTTCCGTGACGCCGATCGCGTTCGCGACCGCGATCCTCATCCTGCTCTGGTCGATTGCGTTCATTGCGGCGACCAGCGGTCACGGACCGGTCACCGAGACGTTTCTGCGCGAGGATCAGTGGGGCCGCACGACGCGGCAGCTTTCGCTCGTCGCGCTGATCGTACCGGCGCTGTTCGGCGCGCTCTGCCTCTTCGAAACGAAAGAGGAATTGTTCGACCTGCCGTTCGCCGTCGCCCTGATCACGACCGCGACGAGCTTCACCCTCATCGGAACGATCGTGCGCTACACCGCCGACCTGCGCGTCGAGGACGAACGCCGAACCGCCGCGGAAGAAGCGTCGCGCGCGGCCGATGCGCTCTATCGCACGATCGTCGAGACGTCGCAGGAAGGCATCTGCGTCGTCGATGCGAGCCGCCACTTCACCTTCGTGAACCAGCACCTTGCAGCGATGCTCGGCTACTCCCCGGCGGAGATGATCGGCATGCACAGCGACGAGATCGTGCATCCGGACGATCGCGTCGGAGTGGCCGAGCGCGCGGCGGCACGACGGCCGGCCGGGCGGACGCGCACGGAGCTGCGCCTTCTGCGCCGCGACGGCTCGATCGTGCATGCGATCAGCGCCGCCACGCTGGTGCCGGCGACGGCGAACACGCCGGAATTCGTGCTGGCGACGCTCTCCGATATCACCGACCGCGTGGCGGCCGAGGCGGCGCTGCGCGCGAGCGAAGCACGCTTCCGCAGCCTGTACGAAGCGAACCTGGTCGGCGTCGCGTTCGTGAACATCGACCGGACCGAGGCCGCGACCGTGACGGTGACGGACGCGAACGACGCGTTCCGTCAGATGTTCGAGATCGAAGCGAACGAGCTGCCGGGCTTTGCCTGGAGCGCGCGCAACACGACCGACGGAGCGGCGACGGACCAGGGCGCCATGTGGCATCTGCGCGAGACCGGCCGCTGCGCGCCGTTCGAGAAAGACTTCCTCCGCCGCGACGGCTCGCGATTCGCCGCGATCGTCGCCATGGCCACGATCGACGAGGAGACGACGGTCGCGTTCGTGATCGACGTCTCCGAGAAGGTCGAGGCGCGCCGGACGCTCGAGCGTGCGCACGAGATTTTGTCGACACGCCTCGCGGCGCTCGAGGGGGGCGACGGCTCTCTCGACGTGCGCGAGCTCGACGCGCTGGCCGCACGGCTTGCCGAGGCGAACGAGGAGCTCGAGACGTTCAGCTACTCGGTCTCTCACGACCTGCGCGCACCGCTGCGCGCGATCGACGGCTTCAGCCGCGAACTGCAGACCGGTCACGCCGATGCGCTCGACGCGCAGGGGCAGAAGTACCTCGCGCGGATTCGCGCGGCGACGCAGCGCATGTCGCAGCTCATCGACGACCTGCTCAGCCTCTCGCGCCTCTCGCGGAAACCGATGAACCGCATCCCGGTCGACGTCACCGCGATGGCGGGCGAGGTCGCGAACGAGGTGCGCGAGCGCAGCGGCAGCAACGTCACCTTCTCGATCGAGCCGGGCCTCACCACCAGCGCCGATCCGCACCTGCTGCGCGTCGTCTTCGAGAACCTGATCGGCAACGCCGTGAAGTTCTCGTCGAAGCGCGACGACGCGCGGGTCGAGATCTTCAGCGTCGACGGTGACGGCACGTTCGGCGTGCGCGACAACGGCGCCGGCTTCGACTCGCGTTACGCCGTCAAAATTTTTGCGCCGTTCCAGCGGCTGCACACCACCGAATACGAAGGCACCGGCATCGGCCTCGCGCTCGTACAGCGCATCGTCCGGCGTCACGGCGGGATGATTCGCGCCGAATCGCAGCCAGGCGATGGCGCAACGTTCTTCTTCACGCTCTCACCGACAGCGGAGGTCACGCCATGAATCGCATCCTGCTCGTAGAAGACAACGAGGACGATATCGACCTGACTCTGCTCGCGTTTCAGCGCAGCAGGATCGCGAATGAAGTCGTCGTCGCGCGCGACGGCGTCGAGGCGCTCACCTACCTGCATGGCAACGCCGACACGCCGCCACTGCCGTTGCCGACCGTCGTGCTGCTCGACCTGAAGCTGCCGCGCATCGATGGCTTCGAGGTGCTGCGGCAGATTCGCGCGCATGCCGCGACCCGCGTGCTGCCGGTGGTGGTTCTCACCTCCTCCGCGCAGGAGCGCGATCTCGTGCAGACGTACGCGTCGGGTGCGAACAGCTACATCGTGAAGCCGGTTGATTTCGAACAATTTCTCGACTCCGCACAGCAGATCGGCCTGTATTGGCTGATGCTGAACAGCAACCCGCCGCCGGAGGGCTCGTGACTCTGCGGCTGCTCTTCATCGACGACTACGAGGACGACGTCCTGCTGGCGATCGCGACGCTCGAGCGTGCCGGGATCGCGCTCGAATCTCGTTTCGCCACGACGCTCCCGCAGTTCATCGCGGCGCTCGAGGAAGGCGGCTGGTCGGCAGTCATCTCCGATTACAACCTCGGCCCGTTCACCGGACTCGACGTCCTGCGCGAAGTGCGCAGCCGCAATCTCGACATCCCGTTCATCCTCGTCTCCGGCACGATCGGCGAGGAGCGCGCCGCCGACGCCATTCGCGAAGGGGCGCACGACTACGTCAGCAAAGATCGGCTGGGCCGGCTCCCCGGCGCGTTGCGCCGCGAGATCGACGCGGCCCGGACGCGTGCCACGCGCCGCCAACTCGAGGCCTCGCTCGCCGAAGTGCAGCAGCGTTATCGCAACACGTTCGAGCAGGCGCCGATCGGCATCGCACACGGCGACCGCGAAGGTCGCCTGCTCGCGGTGAACGAGCGTTACGCGCACTTCCTCGGCTATGAAGTGCACGAGCTGACCGGACGCTCGTGGACGGAGTTCGTGCATCGCGACGACTTCGACCTCGCGCGGCACCAGCGCTTTTTCGACGAGTCGCGCACGCATGCGCGGTTCGACCGCCGCTTCATCCGCAAGGACGGCAGCATCGCCTGGGGAAACGTCACGTTGTCGGTGATGCGCGATCCGAATGACAAGCCGACCTACGTGATCGCCCTCGTCGAAGACATCACCGCGCAGAAAGAGACGAACCAGAAGCTGCTGATGCAGTCGCGTCTCCTCGAGTGCGTCGGACAGGCCGTCATCGCCACCGACCTGAAGGGAAACGTCACGTACTGGAACAGTGTGGCCGAGGCGATGTATGGCTGGCGTGCCGAAGAAACGCTCGGGCGCAGCATCCTCGAGATCACACCGTCGAATCAGTCGGCGAGCGACGCGGCGGCAGTGCTCGAGCGCTTGAAGCAAGGCGAGACGTGGACGGGTGAGATCCTCCTCGCGCGGCGCGACGGCACGACCTTCCCGGCGCTGGTGGTCGACTCGCCGATGTACGACGAAGCCGGCGCGCTCATCGGATTCGTCGGCGTGTCGCACGACCTGACGCTGCAGAAACGCGTCGAGAACGAATTGCGCGCGCACAAGCTGCAGCTCGCCGAGGCGCAGGAAATCGCACGCGCCGGAAGCTGGACCTACGACGTCAGCACGGGCGAGCGCCAGTGGTCCGATGCGCTCTGCCGCTTGTACGGCTTCCCTCCCGACTGGCAGCCCTCCGTGGAAGACGTGTTCGCGCTGATGCCGCCGGAAGATCGGGCGCGGTTGCGCAACGTGCAGGGCGAGTCGGTTGACAACCCCGGCGTCGTCGAGACGGAGTTCCGCGTCGTCGTCGATGGCGATGAGCGGACGATGGTCACGCGCGTGCGGCCGCTCTTCGACGATCAGGGCAACCCTTCGAAGGTCATCGGCGTGGTGCAGGACGTCACGGAAGAAAAGCAGAAGGCGGAGGAGCTGCGCCGCCGCACGACACAGCAATCGGCGGTCGCGAACCTCGGGCAGATCGCGCTGACCGGCGCATCGACGGAGTTCCTCCTGGAGCAAGCGGTGGCCGCCGTCAGTGCCGTCCTCGACGTCGACCTCACCAGCATCTTCCGCAACGACGGCGACTTTCACGTCATCGCCGCCGACGGGTGGCACGGCGAGGCCGATGCGCGGCGCGTCGTTCACGCCGGCAGTAACTCGCAGGAAGAGTTCACGATCGAGATCGGCCACGCGGTGGTGATGACCGACATCTCGCTCGAGACGCGCTTCACCGTCGCCGAGCCGCTCATCGAGCAGGGCGTCGCGAGCGGCATCACCGTTCCGATTCAACAGGCGGACGGCACGTCGTGGGGCGTCCTCGCGGTGCATGCGCGCACGCGCCGCACGTACGCGGTGTACGACGTGGAGTTCCTCCGCTCGATCGCGACGGTGATCGGTCAGGCCATCGACCGTACGCGCGCCGACGCCGAGCTGCGCACGCGTGCGCGTCAGCAGAGCGCGATCGCGAAGCTCGGCAGTCTCGTGCTCAATGCCCTCGACGCGAACGTTTTCGCAAGCGCGTGCGAGCTGCTGATGTCAGGGGTCGGTGCCGATTACGCGTTTTTCGGCGAGATCACTCCGGAGCAGACGCTGCGCCTGCGCGCCGGAATCGCGTGGGATGCGCTGCCGCAGGAGATCCCGATCTCCGCGAGCGCGCAGGCGGGCTACACGGTGCTGCACCATGCGCCGGTCCTGGTCGACGACTATGCGACCGAGGAGCGGTTTGCGACGTTCCACGCCACGGTGCCGCACGGGATCCGGAGCGGGCTGATGGTCCCGGTGGCAAGCGCCACGCGCACGTTCGGCGTGCTCTCCGTGCAGTCGCATACGCCCGGCCACTTCCGCGGGGAAGACGTCGACTTCGTCCAGTCGCTTGCGAACATGCTGGCCGAGGCGATGGAGCGCGAGCTCGTGCGCGACGCGATCGTCGAGTCCGAACATCGCTACCGCCGCATCTTCGACGGTGCGACCGAGATCATCTTCACGGTCGACGGCGCGGGACGTTTCGTCGCGCTGAATGCCGCATTCGAGAGCATCACCGGCTGGTCGCGCGAGGAGTGGATCGGCCGGCCGTTCGCCGAGGTGCTCGTGGAAGAAGATCGCGAGCGCCTCAACGCAGCTTTCGCACGGATGATCGCTCCCGGCGGGCACAGCGGGCAGGCCTCGGCAACGTCGGAGATGACGCTCATTGGCAAGGACCGCCTGGTGCACGTCGAAGTGTCATCGTTCGCCCGGACCGCCGCCGGAGTCGTGACCGAGATCTACGGCTTCGCGCGCGACGTCACGGAAGCGCGCCGCGCAACCGCGGAGCGCGAGCGCGTCACGCGCAACCTCGAGCTGCTGCTCGAGTCGACCATCGAAGGCATCTTCACGCTCGATCTCGATGGGCGCTGCACGATGGTCAATCGGGCGGCCGCCGCGTTCCTGCAGCGACCGGCGGAAGAACTGCGCGGTCAGTGGATGCACGGCCTTTTGCACGCGAGCGTGCGCGAGGAAAACTGCGCGATGCTGCACGTGTTGCGGACCGGCGAGCCGTGCACCGCAAGCAGCGACACGTTCGCGCTTGCGGACGGAACGCTGATGCCGGTCGCCTACTCCGCCGCGCCGATCTTCGACGCAGGACGGCATGTCGGCGTGGTCGTGACGTTCACCGATCTTTCGGAGCACCGCAAGCTGGAAGCACGCCTCGAACAGGCGAATCGCCTCTCGAGCCTGGGGCGTCTCGCGGCCACGGTCGCGCACGAGTTCAACAACGTGCTCATGGGCATCGCACCGTTCGTCGAGGTGATCCGCCGCGCGCCGACGCCTCAGAAGCTCGCGACCTCACTCGATCACATCGCCAACTCCGTGAAACGCGGACGGCGCATCACGCAGGACATCCTTCGTTTCACGCAGCCCGCAGAGCCGGTCCGTGCACGCGTCGACGTCGCGTCGTGGCTGCAGGCGGTTTCGGTGGAAGCACGCTCGCTGCTGTCGTCGGCGTACCAGGTGCAGCTCGACGTCGAGCCGGTGGAGGTGGAGGGCGATGCGAATCAACTGCATCAGATCTTCACGAATCTCATCCTCAACGCGCGCGACGCGATGCCGTCCGGCGGCAAGATCTCGATCGCCGCACGCCGCGAGCCGCGCGATGCGCGTTTTCCTTTCGGAGTGCTCGACGATCCGAGCCGTTACGCGCATTTCATCGTGCGCGACGAAGGCTGCGGCATGTCGGAAGAGACGCTGCGCCACGCGTTCGAGCCGCTGTTCACGACGAAGAAGAGCGGCACCGGCCTCGGCCTCGCGGTGACGCATCAGGTGGTGTTGCGGCACGGCGGCGAGATCTTCATCGAGAGCGCGGTCAATGAGGGGACGACGTTCCACGTCTTCCTGCCGCTCGCGCGTGTGGCGGAACCGGTCGTGATTCCGGAATCGGCCGGCGAGCATCCGCACGAAGAGCGGGCCCGCCGCATTCTGCTGGTGGAAGACGACGTGAGTGTGTCGCTCGGCCTGACGTCGCTGCTCGAGTACGAAGGTTTCGTCGTCTCGACGGCGCAGACGGGCGCGGAGGCACTTGTAAAAGTGCGCGCGGATTCGTACGACGCGGTGCTGCTCGACGTCGGCCTGCCGGACATGGACGGTCAGGTGGTCTACGCGCACATCGCCGCGCTGCATCCGAAGCTGCCGGTGATTTTCTCCACGGGCCACGCCGATCGCGGCAAGCTCGAAGAGCTGCTCGCCCGCCCGAACGTGAGTTACCTGCTGAAGCCGTACGAAGCAGATTCATTGATGGACGCGCTCGCGCAGGTCATGTCGGGCTAGCTTTT
>DASVRB010000477.1:0-1667 GCA_036388835.1 Thermoanaerobaculia bacterium
TCTCGCGGCGGCGCTAGCTTTCCGATTCCAGCCTGCGCAGGAGCTCGCGGACCGCTTCGATGACTTCGACCTTCTCGACGTTCGGCTTCTTGAACGCGAGGTTGAGGCTGAACGGCAGCGCCTTGTCCTTGAGCTCGAAAACGTAGTTTTTCGGCCGGCCGGCTTTCTTCGGCTCCGGCTTCGTCGCGGTCTGCTTGCGCAGCTCGTCGCGCGACAACTCGCCTGCCGCGACGGCGCGGACGAACTGCTCCATCGCCTCTTCGGAGCCGGCACGGGCGACCTGCACGAGGACGCTCTTGCTGGTGATCGAGGCCTCGCGGCACATGGCCCGGATGCGGTCCGGGATGTCGTTGATCATCAGCGTTTCGGTGATCGTCGTGCGCGACTTGCCGATCACCTGCGAGATTTTCTCGTGCGTGTAGCCGAACTTCTGCTGCAGGACGGCGAAGCCTTCCGCCTCTTCGAACGCGGTCAGATCTTTGCGCTGGATGTTCTCGATGAGGGCGATCTCGAGCTGCTCTTTGTCGTCGACGTCGAGCTCGATGGCCGGGATCTCGTCGAGGCCCGCCATGGTGGCGGCGCGATAGCGGCGCTCGCCGGAGATGATCTGGTAGCGGTTCGGGCCGATCGGCCGGACCAGGATCGGCTCGAGCACGCCCTTCTCGCGAACGCTGGCCGCGAGCTCTTCGATGTTGCCCAGCTGCGTGCGCGGCTGTTCGGAGTTCGGCTCGATCATCTGCAGCGGCAGCATCGATCCGATGTGCCGGCCGGAGCGGCGCGTCAGCTCGTCGACGTAGTGCGAGTCCGCGCGCATGACGCTCCGTTCGGGAAGTCCACGTTTGGCCATTGCGATCTGCCGCCGCTAGACGCGCGCCAGCAATTCCTCCGATAACGAGTAGTACTCCATCGCCCCGCTCGAGCGCGGCGCAAAGGTGAAGATCGATTCTTTGTACGCCGGGCTTTCTTCGAGCCGGATCGATTTGGTGATGACAGTGTTGAAGACGCGCTCGCCGAAGACTTTGCCGATGGCCTCGTGGATGTCCTTCGAAAGCGTGGTGCGCTTGTCGTGCATGGTGATGACCACGCCGAGGAGCTGCAGGTTCGGGTTTGGGCGGGCCTTGATCTTCTCGATGGTTTCGAGGAGATCGTCGGTGCCTTCGAGCGCAAAGTACGACGACTGAATCGGCACCAGCACGTGCGTCGACGCGACCAGCGCGTTGACCGTGATCATGCCGAGGGTCGGCGGCGTGTCGATGAAGATGTAGTCGAAGTCGGTGGCCGTCTCTTTCATCCGGTCCTTGAGGCGGAACGGACCATCGAGATCGCCGATCAGCTTCGACTCGAGTTTGGCGAGCGAGATTTTGGACGGTGCGACGAAGAGATTCGGCACCGGCGTCGGGACGACCACCTCCGCCAGCTCCATTTCTTCGCTCACCAGGACGTCGTACATCGAGCGCTTGATCTGCCGCGCGTCGACGTAGCTCATCGTGGAATTCGCCTGCGGGTCGAGGTCGATCAGCAGCGTCTTGTGACCCTTGTTCGCGACAGCCGCAGCGAGATTGATGGTGGTGGTGGTTTTGCCCACGCCACCCTTTTGATTGGCAACGGTGATGATCATCGAACCGGGCGCGATTCTAACGAAAGCGAAGGTGACGCGGCGATGAATC
>DASVRB010000478.1:0-2401 GCA_036388835.1 Thermoanaerobaculia bacterium
TGCTGATCGCCGGCCTTCTTCTGACGCTGCTCTTCTCCTTCTTCTTCACCTCGGTGGCGGCGAACGCGATCGCCACCACCGCGCGCAATCCGGTCTCCGGCATGACCATGCTGACGATCATCATTTCGTCCGCGGTGCTGCTGCAGTTCGGCCTCTCCGGCACCACCGGCATGTTCTTCGTGATGGCCATCGCGGGTATGGTCTGCACCGCGCTTTCGGTGTCGGGCCAGACCATCACCGATCTGAAGGCGGGCTACTGGCTCGGCTCCACGCCCGCGGCGCAGGAGCGCGTGAAGTTCCTCGGCGTGATCGGCGCGGCAATCGCGGTCGGCCTGACCATCGTCATGCTCGCGCGCGTCTTCCAGTTCGGTGAAGCGGCGCCGGGCGACATCCGTCCGGTGCTCGCCGCGCCGCAAGCGTCGATCATGCAGGCGCTGGTGCAGGGCTTCATGAACCAGCAGCCGATCGCGTACGTGCTCTTCGTGGCCGGCGCGTTCATCGCAGTGGCGATGGAGATGCTGGGCGTACCCGCGCTCGTCTTCGCGCTCGGCATGTACCTGCCGCTCGAGCTCAACACGCCCGCACTGGTCGGCGGCTGGCTGTCCCACATGATCGGCAGACGCTCGGAGCGAGTGGGCGGCGCGACCGGACGCACCATCCGCGAGCGAGGCGTGATCATCGCGTCGGGTCTGATGGCAGGTGGCGCGCTGGGAGGCGTGTTCGGCGCGGCGCTGCGGCTCTTCCCCTGGTACGCCGAGGATGTGATCAAGACGCCGTTCTACGACAACAACACCGTGTCGCAGCTCGTGTCGATCGTCCTCTTCACCGCGCTCTGTCTGTACCTCTGGTTCGACGCCACGAGGAAGAGCGCGCGGTGAGACTTGAGAATTGAAAATTGAAAATGAAAATTGAAAGATCGGTCGTCACGGTGAGCGCTGGCCTCTCCGATTTTTCAATTCTCAATTTTCAATTTTCAATTCAGCCCACCACCGCCACCCGCCCGGCCAGATCCCTCGCTCGCGCTCGGGATGTGTTGTGACGCAGTCACATCACACCGCGTCCGTGATGTTGATGCCGAGGCGCGACTTGACGACCTTGCGCATCGGGCGGGAGCTTTCGCGGAACCAGTCCCACGCCTTCTTCAGTTTCGGGCGTTCCTGCACGAAGAGATTGATCGCGAGGCGGCGGCCTTTGTGCGTGCCGCGGATCATGCTCATTTCTTTTTTGCGCGCTGCCGTCAGCTTCTCGTCGAGCTCCGCGTAGAACTCGGCGTCGCCGCGGAAGTACATGTTTTTGAGCCAGCAGAGGCCGTCGGTGACGCACGGCTCTTTGAGGATCTCGAACCGCTGCGGCGAGTACGGCAGCTTGTTTTTCGAGAGCATCACGTCGCGCATTTCCTCACGCATCTTGCCGAACGCGGGGCCGTTCCAGTGCTGCGTGAAGGTCTGGCCGTCGTGAATGTTGCCGAGCGGCTTCACGCTCGGATTGAGGAGAAGGCAGCAGGGGCGGATGTCGCCGTTGCCGGTGATGGCCGCGGTGTACCAG
Source organism: Thermoanaerobaculia bacterium (assembly GCA_036388835.1). Classification (GTDB taxonomy): domain Bacteria; phylum Acidobacteriota; class Thermoanaerobaculia; order Gp7-AA8; family Gp7-AA8; genus QHVT01. The sequence goes on from DASVRB010000478.1 coordinate 1,546, forward strand.
GCGAAAAAGCAGCCGCCGTTCTCGGTTTTGAACGACGGTGCGATCGGGTACATGTTGTGGGCCGGCGCGCCGATGCGGTCGCGTGCGCCCTGGAGCATCTCGTTCCACCCGGCGATCGCGAAATCGATCTGCAGGATGCCGGCGTCGAGGTCCTTGCGGAGGATCTCTTCGACCAACGGCTCGGCGATGGTGCGCTCGTTCGGTCCGAGGAGGATGTCGCGATCGATGCGCTCCATCGGGATCTCGAGCACCGCGTTGATGGCGATGCGGTCGACCCCGAGCGAACGGCCGAGGTCGTACATGTCGACGAGACGGTGCACGTTGGTTTTGTCGATCAGGTACTGGATGACGATCGACGGATAAATCGAGTCGCCGCGCGTGGCCACGAGGTTTTTGATGTTGGTCGTGACCTTTTCGAACAGCGCCGGCTTGACCTTCATCATGCGGGCGTAGTCGGTGGCGTCGGCAGCGTTCAGCGAGAAGATGACCTCGCGCGCTTTGTTGTTCACGAGCCGCGTGGCGACCTCGGGCGTCAGCGCGACGCCGTTGGTGGTGACGTTGTCGACGATGACGTTCTTCGTGGCGAGGTAGTCCATCACCGGAATGACGTCGCGATGGAACAGCGGATCTCCGCCGCCGGAGAGGCGGACCGATTTGAGGCCGCCATCGACCAGCTCATCGATGAGGTCGGTCAGCTTCGGAAGGGGGATCGACTCTTTGGTCCTGAGGTCCTGCTGGTTGCAGAAGTAGCACGCAACGTTGCAGCGGTCCGTCAGGTCGAGCTCGGCATGCACCGGCCCGCGCGTCGCCCGGTTTTCCGAGATCGCCGCGATGATTTCGCGCTTCCGCTCACGAG
>DASVRB010000479.1:0-1879 GCA_036388835.1 Thermoanaerobaculia bacterium
CTTCGACGCTCTGGTAGAGCTCGTGGGTCTCCACCTCGTCGGGCGCGGGCGGCGTCAGGGCCAGATCGATGTAGCCGAGGCCGCGGTTGTTGCGGCGAATGGCCCGGTAGACCTTGTGGAGGTCGAGGAAAAGGTTCGAGAACGCGGTCAGCTTGCGCGCGGTCTCGAGCAGGTACTGCGGATAGAAGCGCCAGGCGGGCACGAGCGGCGTTCCGGGACGGCGGTCGCGGCGGAACTTGAGCCGGAGGAAGCCGCCTTCGAGCGGATGGATTTTCTCGAAGTCGATCGAGCCCTTGAACCACGTCAGCAGGAACACCGCATTGCTGACTTTGCCGTGCATCGCGGCGATGCGGCGCAACACGGTGGTCATGTGCTCGGGCGTGTAGTACGTCTCCCACGCCACGCGGTATGCGCGCTCCCACTCCTCGCGCGACATGCGCGGGTGTGCGGTGCAGGCGTGATTGAGGTCGTAGCGATTGAGGTCGGCGTCGAGCGCAACGCCCGCGCGCACGAGCTTTTGGTGATCTTCCGAGCCGGGCAACGGCGTGAGGAAGAAGAACTCGAGGATGTCGACCGGCAGCTCTTTCTTGATGATCTCGATGTCGTGCACGATCGAGTCGACGGTGTCGTTCGGAAATCCGAGGATGTAGCCGGCGTAGGTGATGACCCGGTGCGCCTTCCAGGCGAGGAGCATGGCCCGGTACTCGGTGATCCGGTTCTGCCGCTTCTTCGCGCCGACCAGACTGTCGGGATTGATGTTCTCGAGGCCGATGAACACCCGCTTCACGCCGGCCCGCGCGCATTTGTCGATGAAGCGCGGGATCTTGTGGCAGAGCGTGTCGACCTGGATCACGAACGTGACCTTGATCTTCTCGACCTCGCGCATGTGGATCAGGCGATCGAGGATCGGCTCCCAGTCCTGATTGCGGGCGAAGTTGTCGTCGGTGATGAAGAAACTGTGCAGCCCCTGGGCGATGTTCTCGCGGACGATCTTCTCGACGTCGTCGGCCGAGCGGCGGCGCGACTTCCGCCCCTGCACGTTGATGATCGTGCAGAACGAGCACTGGAACGGGCAGCCGCGGCCGGCGTCGAAGCTGGTCAGCCCGCCGGCCGTCCGCCATGCGCGCAGCGCCGTGATGAGCGGAATCGGCGCCCCTTCGATGCCGGGCAGATCGTTCATGTAGTTGTAGAGCGGCTTCAGCGTGCCGGCCACCGCGTCGCGCAGCACATCGTCGAGCCGCCCTTCCGCCTCTCCGGCAAAGAGCGAGATCCCCATCGCCCGCGCTTCGTCCAGCCCCGCGTCGACGCCGTTCAGCATGCTCAGCACGCCGGAGACGTGGAAGCCGCCGATCGCCACCTGGATGCGGCGCGCGCGCAGCGGCCGGGCGAGGTCGAGCGCACGCGGAAACTGATTCGACTGCACGCCGACCAGCATCACCATCCCGGCGCCCGCCTGTTCGATCATCCGGGCCAACCGCTCCGGGCGGATCCGCGTATTGGTCTCGTCGAACGAATGGATGGCGATCGGCAGATCGCCGAGGACGCGGCGTTCCGCGCAATCGCGCGCGAGGCCGTAGAGCGCCGCGAGCGAGTTCGACGGGATTGCCGACCTCAGCCACTGGATCACATAGCCGTCATCGTCATAGTGCGAAGGCTTGACCAGCACGAGACAGAATTCGCGGGGAGAAGGCATAGGCGGGAAGGCTTAATGATACGCCGTGACTGGGGGCGGCGTGGGAGAGATGAATGTAGAACGCAGAGAGATGAATGTAGAACGCAGAACGCAGAATGAAGAATGAAGAAAGCTGCGCCGGCGACGCAGGACGCGCGAGCACGCGACGCCCCTTTCTCAATTCTTCATTCTGCGTTCTGCGTTCTG
>DASVRB010000480.1:0-2468 GCA_036388835.1 Thermoanaerobaculia bacterium
CGACGACCTTCTTCACCGAAGACGACCTGCTCGCCCTCTGAGTGGAGGACAGGCAATCCTGCCTGTCCCTTCGTCGGGCCAAGAGGACAGGCATGATTGCCTGTCCTCCACCTATGTCTGCGGGGTGATCGAGATCCGCGGGTCGCGCCACAAGCCGACGACCTTCTTCCCGTAATCGATGGTCACGAGAAAGCGCGACAACAATCGATTGCCGACGCGGGCACGCGCGACGTTCGCGTAACGGACGTCGGTCGTACCGAAGTCGATGCCCGCAATTACGATGCGCGCGGTGCCGCGGCCGTTGTTCGTCGACGGCAACACGAGCGTGTCGGGACTGGTCGTATCGACGACGGCCGGCACGTCTTCGCCGTTCACATTCACCAGGATGCGGGGCTCGGCTTCGAAACGGTAGATCTGCATCAGCGACGCTTCGAACCCCGCGGTCTGATACGTCACCAGTCCGCTGCGGTAATCGATTGAGATTGCGCGGTTCGTCCAGACGTCCGCGCCGATGATGCCGTCCGCGATGCCGCCGAGATCGAGCGAAACGGGATTGATGCGCATCGTCTCTTTTTCACTGATATGAACCGTGTGCGTACCTGCCGCGGCATAGGTCGGATCGAGCACCGTCGTCGGCGCGGCGCTGCCGAGGAGAAAGCGTCCGGGGCGGCCGTCGATCTGCACGGTTTGCAGCTCGATCAGATTGCGCTCCATCGTGAACGCCAGGTTGATCTCGGGGGCGGCCACCTGTCCGCGCCACGGCAGCAGGCGTGCACAACCGGCCGCGCAGAATGTCAGCGCCACGGCGGTTGCGATGCCGCTGGCTTTGGATAAGATTCGCACCCTCACTGAGCCTCAGATCTCACAGTCTCAGAGTCTGAGCGATCCCCGCCGCTTCTGCGACTCTGAGATCTGCGACTCTCACTCGCCACTAAGCAACATGGACGCCCGAAAGGAATCAATGATGTCTACGCTTCCCGAGTTTCGCAACGAACCGCTGACCGATTTCAACAAGCCGGAAGAGAGGGCCGCGATGGATCTCGCGATCGCCACGGTCCTCGGCCAGATCGGGAAAGAGCATCCGATCGTCATCGGAGGCGAGCGGATCACCGGCCTCAAAACATTCGACTCGCTCAATCCGGCGCACAAGGACCAGGTGGTCGGAAAGTTTCAGGAAGGCAACGCGGAGCATGTCGAGCGCGCGATCGACGTCGCGTGGCAGGCGTTCGAGCGCTGGAAGCGCGCGCCTGTGTCCGAGCGTGCCGGCCTGCTGCTGCGCGCCGCGAAACTGATGCGCGAGCGGAAGCACGAGTTCTCCGCCGTGATGATTCTCGAGGTCGGAAAGTCGTGGGCGGAAGCCGACGCCGATACCGCCGAGGCCATCGACTTCATGGAGTTCTACGCGCGGGAAGCAATCCGGTACGCCGGCCAGCACGAGATCACCCAGATCGAATCGGAAGACAACCAGCTCGTCTACATCCCGCTCGGTGTCGGCGCGGTCATCCCGCCGTGGAACTTCCCGCTCGCGATCATGTGCGGCATGACCACCGCCGCGGTGGCCGCCGGCAACTGCGTCATCGTCAAGCCTTCGTCCGACTCGCCGTGGATCGCGTATCGCTTCTTCGAGCTGCTCGAAGAAGCAGGCATGCCGCCGGGAGTCGTGAACTTCATCAGCGGCGGCGGCACCGAAGTCGGCGAGCCGCTCGTGCAATCGCCGCGCATCCGCTTCATCTCCTTCACCGGCTCCAAAGGTGTCGGACTGCACATCGTCGAAGAAGCGGCCAAGCATCGCGAGGGACAGCTCTGGATCAAGCGCGTGGTCGCGGAGATGGGCGGCAAAGACGCGATCATCGTCGACCGCGATTACCACAACCTCGATGAGGCGGCGTCCGCGGTCGTGGCGTCGGCGTTCGGGTTCCAGGGGCAGAAGTGCTCCGCCTGTTCGCGCGCCATCATCGACGAAGCGGTGTACGACCAGATCGTCCCGATGATCGTCGAGAAGACGAAGAAGCTTTCGATCGGCGATCCGACCATCTTCGAGTCGGCCATGGGGCCGGTGGTGAACGAGCGCGCCATGAAGGCGATCGCCAAGTACATCGAGAAGGGGACCAGCGAAGGCGGCAAGCTGATGACCGGCGGCGCGGTGCACAAGGAAGACGGCTTCTTCATCGAGCCGACCGTGATCGTCGACGTCGATCCGCACGCCACGATCGCGCAGGAAGAGATCTTCGGACCGGTCCTCGCGGTCATCAAAGCGAAGGATTACGACGACGCGCTGCGCATCGCGAACGACACGCAGTACGGCCTCACCGGCGCCGTTTTCACCGATGACGAAGCGAAGCTCGAGCGCGCCCGCGAAGAGTTCTTCGTCGGCAACCTCTATCTCAACCGCAAATGCACCGGCGCCCTCGTCGGCGTGCACCCGTTCGGCGGCTTCAATATGTCGGGCACCGATTCCAAAGCCGGCG
>DASVRB010000481.1:0-2520 GCA_036388835.1 Thermoanaerobaculia bacterium
CTGTCATCCCGAGCGTAGCGAGGGACCTGGGTGGGAGGGGCGCGATGCACATGCCTCGCGCGATTCGCTCGCCCATATCCCTCGCTACGCTCGAATGACATAGGTTTACGCCACGCGTTGCGACGACCTACCGCGCGACCGCGTGTTGCCGCTGCGTTCTCGTCCAGACCTCGCGATCCGGGATCTGGCGGCGTTCCATCTCGGTGCGGTTGCGGCCGTTCGCCTTTGCGCGATAGAGCGCCTGATCGGCGGCGTGGAACAGCACGGCGGTGCTGGTGACGCGCGAGTGCAGCGCATTTGCGACGCCGAGGGAGACAGTGACGTCGAGATCGGCAACCTGCGTGGTGGCGATGCGGGCGCGGATCTTCTCCGCGAACTGCATCGCCTCGAACAACGGCGTCTCCGGCAGCAGCACCGCGAACTCCTCGCCGCCGATGCGCGCCACGAAATCGGTCGCGCGCGTGCACGTCGCGATGAGGTCGGCGACGCCTTGCAGCACCGCATCGCCGGTATCGTGGCCGTAGCTGTCGTTGATGTGCTTGAAGTGATCGACGTCGATCACGACCAGCGACAACTGCCGCTCGTACCGCCGCGCGTGCTCGAAGGCCTCGGACAACCGCTCGTCGAACGCACGCCGGTTGCGCAGGTTCGTCAGGCTGTCGGTCAGCGACAGCTCTTCGAGCTGCTTGTTGCTCTCCATCAGCGCCTTCTGCAGGCGCACGATGCGCACGCCGGCGCGGATGCGCGCGATGAGCTCGTCGACGGCAAACGGCTTGGTGACGTAATCGTCGGCGCCGCTCTCGAACCCTTCCAGTTTCGCTTCGCTGCTCGACTCGCCGGTCAGCACCACGATGTAGCCGTGGGGCGATTGCGCGCGCAGCTCTTCACAAAGCTCGAGGCCATCACCATCCGGCAGACCGCGATCGGTGACCACCACGTCCCAGTCGCCGTCACGGACGAGCTCGCGTGCTTCCGCGATCGTTCCGGCGTCGCGGACGTGATATCCCGCCCGCCGCAGTTGGCGGGTGAGCAGGAGCGACACGTTGGCGTCGTCCTCGACGAGGATGATGTTCGGCACGGTCATTCGGAAGTACTACAAATAACACGCCGACATCGGCCTCTATTGCGGAACAAACGAACAAAATTCAGGACGTTTGTGCGGGACGGTCGATCCCGAGCGAAGTCATCTTTTCGTGCAGATACGTCCGCTGGATATCGAGCAATTGCGCCGCTTTGCTGACGTTCCAGCCGGTGCGCCGCAGGACCGCTTCGATGTACTCCTTCTCGCATTGCGCCTTGAAATCGCGCAACGCGATCACCGGCGCCGTCTCCGCGATCCGCACGAGTCCGCTCTCGGTTGCGCCGCCGCGAATGCTGATGGAAGTCGGAATCTGTTCGACGGTGATCGGATCGGTGCCGAAGACGCTCAGCCGTTCGGCCACATTGCGCAATTCGCGCACGTTGCCCGGCCAGTCGTACTCGCGCAGCGCGCGCAGCACTGCAGCGTCGACCGAGAGCGCCATCCGCTGATTGCGCAGACAGAACTGCTGCAGAAACGTGGAGAAGAGCAGCGGCACGTCGCCGCGCCGCTCGCGCAACGACGGCACGTCGAGCGGCACGGTGGCGAGGCGGAAGAAGAGGTCCTCCCGGAAACGCCCCTCACGCGCGAGCTCCTGCAGGTCACGATGCGTTGCCGCGAGCACGCGCACGTTCACGGCGCGATCGGCGGTCTCGCCGATGCGGCGCACGCGGCCGTCTTCGAGCACGCGCAGCAGCCGCGACTGCAGCAGCGGATCCATGTCGCCAATCTCATCGAGAAACAGCGTCCCGCCGTCCGCCTCTTCGAACAGGCCGCGCTTCGCGGTCTTCGCATCGGTGAACGCGCCGCGCGCGTGACCGAACAGCTCGTCTTCGATGAGATGCGCCGGAATGGCCGCGCAATTGAGCTTGATGAACGGCTTCTGCGCGCGCCTGCTCAGGCGATGCAGCGCGTTGGCGACGAGCTCTTTGCCCGTCCCGCTCTCGCCGCGGATGAGCACGCGCGTTTCGGTCGGCGCGACTTTCTCGATTGCCGCGCGCAATGCCTTCATCGGCTCGGAATCGCCGATCAGTTGCTGATCGCGCGAGCGCAGCTCGCCCACTTGCCGCCGCAGCGCTGAATTTTCGAGGCAGTTGCGCACCGATTTCAGCAATCGCTCGCGGCTGAACGGCTTGTCGATGAAGTCGTGCACGCCGAGCTTGATCGCCTCGAGCGTCTCGGCCATCGACGCCTCCCCCGACATCACGATCGACGGCGGCATGGCGTCGCCCATGATCCGCACCAGATCGACGCCGCTCATCCCCGGCAATCGGACGTCGACGAGCGCCATGTCGGGCTGCACGCGCGTCCCGTCCCTCAAATGCGCCAGCGCATCCTCGGCGTTCCGGAATGCCACGACCCCGAACCCCTCCTCGCGCAACCGCAACGTCACGTTCGCCGCGATCTTGTCGTCATCCTCGACGACGAGGATCAGTTGCATC
>DASVRB010000482.1:0-6153 GCA_036388835.1 Thermoanaerobaculia bacterium
GCCGAGCTTTTCGCGAGACCTCGGCGGGCTAAGAGCCCGCCGCTCCACAAGCACGCTCGCCTTCACACCCCGCGTTCGATCCGAAACAACCTGTTCTTGCTATACGGCTCGCCGCCGCGTGCGAAGCTTTGTTCGCCGAACAGGATCTCCGTTTCGGTCACCACAATCACAGTGGACGCTCGTGTGCCGTAGCGGTCGCCCTTGATGAAAACTTCCGTCTGGACGGAATCCGTACCGCGCGGCAATGCCAGAAACTGCAATAGGACGAGCATGATCGTTTCGGCATCGTCCATACGCAGCGCGACGCTCATCTCTTCGGTCGCGCGGTCGACTTTCGGCCAGTGCTCTCCCGCAGGAGCATTGCTGACTGCCTGAATTCCGGGACGCATGACGGTATGAGAATGGGGCGTCGTATAAACCGCCTCACTGCCTGCAATCCCGGTGAAGAGATGAAATCCGGCGTATTGATTCGCCACCGGCAGAATGGTCTGTGCGTATTCGAGCGGCTGCGCGCGTCCGACCACGAAATCGCGTACCAGTGCGCCGCGCGAGCGGGTCTGCCGCTCGGTCCCCATGAGGTTCGTGACCGCCGCAAACCGTCCGCTGCGTGTGATGGCCAGCCAGGAGCCGTTTGCGACCGCATCGCGGCCGCCCAGCACCTCGGGAGTATCGCTCCAGAAATGCGCGTCGTGCGTGGCGCGCGCGTAATCCTCATCGCGGTTTGCGGCGATGACCAGCGGAAAGCGCTCCGAGGCGCGATGTGCGACGACTACCAGACACATGAGCCGGCGGAGTGTAGCCGACGGTTGGAGGAACGGCATCCGCGCCTCGCAGCCGGATGAGGTCGGCATCGCTATCGTGGACGGCGCGCCACAACGTGGTTACAGAGGTCCGCTCGTCTGCGCCATGGCGGCAGCGAGGTGGTAATTTGCGGCCCATGAGAACGTTCCTTGCCCTCACACTCGCCGCCACGATGACGGCGTCTGCACAACAGCCGCAGAGCGAGCAGCCGGAGATTCCCGGCGGCTACTGGACCGAGGCGCGCGCGCAGGAAATCCTCGCCAAGACCGAGACCATCCGCCTCGCGCCCGACCTCTCGCACCTCACCCCCGACGAGGTCGCCGCGCTGAAAGATCTCTACGAAGTCGGCGCCATCATGCAGAAGCTGTATGAAGTGGCGCGCCATTCGGAAGCGCGTCCCGCCCTCGACCGCCTGCGCGTGCTCGACGTCGGCTCGCGCCAGTCGAAGCGGACGCAAAACCTTCTCGACCTCTACCGCCTCAATCAGGGCCCGATCGCAACCACCCTTGACAACAAACGCGAGCCGTTCCTGCCGGTGTCCGGCCAGGCACCCGGCCGCAACGTCTACCCGATCGACGCCACACGCGAAGAGATCGACGCCTTCCTCGCCAAGCGTCCCGACATGCGCAAAGAAATCCTCGACGAGCGCAGCGTCGTTCGCCGCGCCACGCGCAACAACATCGACAACGACATGGCGCCGCTGAATGCGTTCAGCCTCCTGCGCCAGTTGCATCCCGGCCTCATGGATCGCATGCGCACCATGCGCGACGCCCCCGAGGTCAGCGGCTTCTACGCCGTTCCGTACGCGATTGCGTATGCCGACGATCTCGTGAAGGCGTACAACCTTCTGATGCGGGCCGCGGCGAAAGTCGAGCCGAGCGACGAAGAGTTCGCGCGCTATCTGCGCCATCGCGGACGCGACCTCCTCACCAACGATTACGAGTCGGGCGACGCGTCGTGGGTCACCGGCCGCTTCAAGCATCTCAACGCGCAGATCGGCGCGTACGAGACGTACGACGACGCGCTGTACGGCGTCAAAGCGTTCCACAGCATGAGCATCATGGTGCTGAACGAGGCCGCCACGACCGAGCTGCGCCGCGCCCTTGGCGGACTGCAGGCCATCGAAGACGCGCTCCCCTACGAAAGCGACAAGCGCGTGCGCGACGACATCCCGGTCGGCGTCTATCAGGTCATCGCCGACTACGGCCAGGCGCGCGGGACCAACACCGCGACCATCCTGCCGAACGATCCGCTGTTCTCGCGCCGCTACGGCCGCACGATCCTGCTCCGCGAGAACATCATGAAGCACCCCGACATCTTCGCCGCCGACCTCCGCGTCTGGCGCACCGCCACCGCCGAGACGCACGGCTCCGACCTCGCCGACGAAGGCAACTTCCAGCGCACGCTGTGGCACGAGATCGGGCATTACCTCGGACCCGATCGCGACAAGCAGGGCCGCACGCTCGACGTCGCGCTGGAGGATTACGCCGACGCGATGGAAGAGATGAAGTCCGACCTCGTCTCGCTGTTCGCGCTGCAGCGGATGAATCACCCCTCGCTGCGCGCCATTCAGGCCAGCGGCATCCGCCGCACGCTGCAGAACGTCAAGCCGCGCCGCGATCAGCCGTACCAGGTCATGCAGCTCGTCCAGTTCAACTGGTTCGTGAGCAAAGGGCTGATCACCCCCGATCCGAAAACCGGCCGCCTCGCGGTCAACTACGACCGCTACAGCGAAGCCGTCAACTCGCTCCTCACCGAAGTCCTCCGCCTCCAGGCCAGCGGCGACAAAGCAGCAACAGCGGCCTTCTTCGACAAATGGACCACCTGGTCCGACCCGCACGAAAAACTCGCCGCCCGCATTCGCGACGCCCAAGGCGCAAGATGGCGGATCGTGCGGTACGCGGCGCTGGGAGAGTAGGGGCGGCGTCGGAGTTCCTCGGTTCCTCGGAGTTCCTCGGAGTTCCTCGGTTCCTCAGTTCCTCGGCGCCTCGGTTCCTCGGGGGAGAGCGTTGCTGCGGGGGAACAGCAACATGAACGCAGAACGCAGAACGCAGAATGAAGAATGAAGAAAGGGCCTCTTTTCTAAATTCTTCATTCTGCGTTCTGCGTTCTGCATTCATCTCCTCCGAGGAACTCCGAGGAACCCCGAGGAACCGAGGAACCCGAGGAACCGAGGAACCCGAGGAACCGAGGAACCCGAGGAACCCGAGGAACCGAGGAACCCGAGGCACCGACGCCCCCCTCTCCCCGCCTACAATCGCCCCCATGCGACGCGCGATCGTTCTTCTCGCCCTTCTCGCCACCGCCTGCGCAACCACGCCACGTTCTGGTGGAGCGGCGGCCGCTTCGGCCGCCGAGCGTTCGCCGCAAACCTCAGCCGCGGCACCGCAACAGCACACCAGCCTCGAGGGCTTCATCCCGCTGCGGTGGGACGAGAGCAGCGGCAAGCTGCTCATGGAGATCACGCGCTTCAACGAAGAGCTGATCTGGCAGGTGTCGCTGGCGTCGGGAGTCGGATCGAATCCGATCGGACTCGATCGCGGGCAGCTCGGCTCGACGCACCTCATCCGCTTCGAGCGCGTCGGTCCGCGCGTGCTGATGGTCGAGCCGAACTACGCGTATCGCGCCATCAGCAACGATCCGGCGGAGCGGCGCGCCGTCGAGCAGTCGTTCGCAACCTCGATTCTTGCCGGCTTCAAAGTCGAGTCGACCACCGCGCGCGGCGTGCTCGTCGACGCCACCGAGTTCTTCCTCTCCGACGCGCATGGCGTGGCGCGGCGGCTGCGCGAGGCGCAACAGGGCTCGTACGCGCTCGACCGCAATCGCAGCGCGATCTATCTCGCCCGCACCAAAGCCTTCCCTCGCAACACCGAAGTCGAAGCGACGCTGACCTTTGCCTCAAGCGATCGCGCCGGCAATCTCGTACGCGGCGTCACGCCGACCGCGGACGTGGTCACAGTCCGCCAGCATCACTCCTTCGTCGCGCTGCCAGAGCCCGGCTTCGAGCCGCGCCGCCAGGATCCGCGCGTCGGCGTGTTCGGCATCGAGTTCTACGACTACGCCTCGCCGTTCACCGAGCCGATCACCAAGCGCTGGGTGGCGCGTCATCGCCTGCAGAAAAAAGATCCGACGGCGGAGCTCTCCGATCCGGTCCAGCCGATCGTCTACTACGTCGACAACGGCGTGCCGGAGCCGATCCGCAGCGCGCTCGTGGAAGGGGCGGCGTGGTGGAACACCGCGTTCGAGGCGGCCGGTTTTCGCAACGCGTTTCAGGTGCGCGTGCTGCCTGAAGATGCCGACCCGCTGGACATCCGCTACAACGTCATTCACTGGGTGCACCGCTCCACGCGCGGCTGGTCGTACGGCGGCGGCGTGGTCGATCCGCGCACCGGCGAGATCATCAAAGGCAACGTGCTCCTCGGCTCGCTGCGCATCCGTCAGGACGTGCTCCTCGCGCGAGGGCTCGTCGCGCAGTACGACGAGCTCGATCCGGCCATCAGCCCGTCGATCATGGCCCTCGCGCGCATCCGCCAGCTCTCCGCGCACGAGGTCGGTCACACCCTCGGCCTCGATCACAACATGGCCGCGTCGACCGAGAACCGCGCCTCGGTGATGGACTATCCGGCGCCGCTCATCCGCATCAACAACGGGCGCCTCGACCTGTCGCAGGCGTATGCGACCGGCGTCGGTCCGTACGACGTCGCGGCCATCCGCTACACGTATGCGCCGGTGTCGAGCGAGGCGGAGCTCGACGCGCTCGCGCGCGCTACGCCGCTGTTCGTGAGCGATCCGCATTCGCGCGGCGTCGGAGCGGCGCATCCGCTCGGCTCGGTGTGGGACAACGGCGGCGATCCGGTGGCCATGCTGCGCCACGAGATCGAAGTGCGTCGCATCGCGCTCGAACAGTTCGGCCTCCGCAACATCAACGCGGGGCGGCCGCTCTCCGCGCTCGAAGAAGTGCTCGTGCCGCTGTATCTCCATCACCGCTACCAGCTCGAAGCAGCGGCGAAATCGATCGGCGGCGTTTCGTTCTCGTACGCGGTGAAAGATGCCGCGACCAGCGGCCCGGCGCAGCGCGTGGTGCCGCTGCAGCAGCAGCGCGACGCGCTCGCCGCGGTGATGGCCACGCTCGACCCGCGCTTTCTCGAGATCCCGCGCCGCATCGTCGAGCTCATCCCGCCGCCCGCACACGCGCACGGCGATGCGAACACGGAGCTTTTCCCGCGTCACACCGACCCGATCTTCGATCCGCTCGCCGCGGCGATGACCTCGGCCGACATCACCGTCTCCGCGCTCCTCGACCCCGCGCGCGCCGCGCGCCTCACGCAGCAGGAAGACAACCTCACGATGCGCGAGGTCACCGATGCGCTGATCGACACCGCCGCCCAAAGCGGCCGCATCCCGCGCGCGACGCGCACCGTCATCGTCACGCGCCTCGCCCAACTCGCCATCAACCGCGAAGCCGCCCCCCAAGTCCGCGCCGAAGCCTTCGACGCCCTCCGCCGCCTCTCCGCCCGACTCGCGGCCACCGGCGACCTCGCCGAAATCGCAAGCCGCCGCGCCACGCGCGATGAGATCGAGCGCTTCCTGGCCAGACCCGAGACGTGGCAAGCGCCCGTGCTCCCGACCGTCCCGCCAGGACCACCGATCTAGCCGTTCGTTCCAGTGGAGCGGCCCGCCGCTCCACTCAAGACCGAGGCCCCGTGGGTGCGTTTGCACAGCAATCGCGTTCGCCGTAAGGTGACGGAAACGATCATGCCGGACCTGAAAACCATCATCCACTCCGACCCCGAGATTCACAGCGGCGATCCGGTCTTCATCGGCACGCGAGTCCCCGTCCGGACTCTTCTCGACTACATCGAGGGCGGCGACAGTCTGGACGTATTTCTCGAGAACTTTCCGAGCGTCACCCGCGAACAGGCGGTCGCATTTCTCGAAGAGGCTGGGCGCGCGGCACTGGCGCAGATCGCGTGAGACGCGTCCTCTTTGATGAAGATGTGCCGCGAGATCTTCGTCGCGACCTGCCGGAGTTCAGCATACGGACCGTCCAGGAGCAATCGTGGTCCTCGCTGAAGAACGGCGAGCTCCCACGTGCGGCTTCTCGGGAGTTCGCCGTGTTCGTGACCGCAGACAAGAACCTGCAGTATCAACAGAACATCCCCAAATTCAGGATCGGCGTGGTTGTTCTTGCATCGCGTGACACTCGATTACCGAGCCTGCGCTCGCTGCTCCCTGAGATTCGCGCCGCTGTCACGAGCGTGCAGCCGGGTACGATCGTAAGAGTGCCCACGGATGAGGCGTAGCCGGCGTCTGACTCATGGAGCGGCGGGCTCTTAGCCTGCCGAGCAATCA
>DASVRB010000483.1:0-5000 GCA_036388835.1 Thermoanaerobaculia bacterium
TCACCTTCTCGCGCGATACACCGGTCAAAGACATCTACCGCGCCCTCGGCAACGCGTTCGGCATCAACGTGCTGTTCGATCAGGCGGTCAAAGACGACCGCATCACCATCGAGCTCCGCGACGTCACCGCGCAGGCCGCGCTCGAGCGCGTCATGCAGGCCGCCAATCACTTCTACAAAGTCCTCGACGAGCGCACCATCATCGTCATCCCCGACAACCCGCAGGCGCGCCGCGATTACGAAGATCTCGTGATCCGCACCTTCTATCTGTCGAACGGCGATGCCGAGCAGGTCACGAACGTCGTCCGCACCATGATCGAAGCGCGTAACGTCTTCCCGCTCAAGGCGCTCAACGCGATCACCATTCGCGACACGGCCGACAAGGTCCGCATCGCCGAGAAGATCATCGAAGCGAACGACAAGGCGCGCGCGGAAGTGGTCGTGCAGGTGGAGCTCGTCGAGCTCGATCTGAACCGCCTGCGCGAGCTCGGCATGGCCATCTCGGGCTTTTCGGCGGGAGAAGGGCGGCTGACCTCGAGCGCGACGGCGACGCCGCGCAACGGCACGACGCCGTTCACCGGCGGCACGCTGACCGACATCGCGAAAGTGGTCGGCAGCCTCAACGACCTTCGCAACAACGTCAGTTTCGCGATTCCCACCGCGACGTACTCGCTCCTCAAAACCTACGGCAGCACCGAGCAGCTCGCGAATCCGGAGCTCCGCATCTCCGAGGGTGAGAAGGCCACGCTGCACATCGGCCAGCAGATTCCGGTTCCGGTCACCACGCTCGGCTACACCGGCGCCGTGACAACGACCACCAACGCGGGCCAGCAGTTCGGCGTCGGCCAGACCACGTACAACTACCGCGACGTCGGTATCAAAGTCGCGATCGAGCCGCGCGTGCACCACAACCGTGAAGTGACGCTCAAGCTGACGGTCGAAGTCTCCAACCGCGGCACCGACGTCGAGTTCGCGGGACAGCGGCAGCCGACGTTCACCACCCGCACGATCGAGTCGACCATCCGCCTCAAAGACGGTGAGACGAACTTCCTCGCGGGCCTCATTCAGACGAGCAAAGGGCAGTCGGCCACGAAGACTCCGTTCCTCGGCGACCTGCCGTTCATCGGCCGCCTCTTCACGAACGAGAGCCGCAACGAAACGCGCACCGATCTCGTGCTGACGATGACGCCGCACATCATCCGCATCCCCGACATCACCGAGGAAGACCTCGCGCCGATGTGGGTCGGCACCGGCAACAACCTCACGTTCCGCGGCGTCTCGCCGCGCATCGAATCGCAGAACGGCGGCGGCGATCCGTTCACCGCACCGGTCCCGAGCCAGTTCAACAACCTGCAGCTCTCGTCCGACGGCGAGCCGGGCAACTACATCATTCCGGATGGAACGACCGTCAACCCGGCGCCGAGCGAGCCGGCTCCGGCCGGCACCGCGATGCCGAACGATCCGTTCCGCCGCAACGCGCCGCCGGTCCGTCCTCCGGTCGACGACGAGCCGGGCAACATCAACAATCCGCCCGACGTGAACACCTCGTCGCAGTCGCGCCGTCCGCCGGCCACACAGGCCGCGACCGCGGCGATGCTCGCCACCGTCGATCCCGACACCGCCGCGCTGCGTCTCGCGCCACGCATGTCGCCGCAGCCGTCGTCGCTCGCACTCGGGCCGGGCGAGTCGAAGATCTGGAACGTCATCGGGATGGATCTCGACGGCCTGCATGCGGCGGAGCTCGTCCTGCGCTTCGATCCGCGCTCGATCAGCGTCACCGACGTCGCCCTCGGCGCAGCCGTGACCATCGATCCGACCGCTCCGCCGTCCGTGAACATCGATCGCGAACACGGCACGATCACCGTCCGTCCGACCAAGGGCGAGACGTTGACGTTCAACAGCGGCGGGCAGGTGCTCGCGGTGCGCGTTCACGGCGGCGCAACCGGCGAGTCGTTCCTCGTCCTCGACAATCCTGACTTCCGCACCGCGTCGGGCCAGGGCATCGTCGCGTCGGTCGCCGGCGGGAGAGCACGGGTCCAGTAACGATGATGCTCTCGGAGCTGCGCAGGAAGCGGAGCGGCGGATTCACGATCGCCGAGCTCATCACCGTCGTCGCGATCATCGCCATCCTGGCGACGGTCGCGCTGCCGGTGGCGCGCTTCGGCATCCGCCGTCAGAAAGAGATCGAGCTCCGCGATCGCCTGCGCAAGCTCACCGACGCCATCGACCGCTATCACGAGCTCATGACCACCGCGAACCAGCCGCTGCAGCCGGGGCAGGCGCCGCCGCCGCGCCCCGCGCAGATGCAGGCACTCGGCTCCGAGGGATATCCGAAAAACCTCGATGAACTGCTGGCGGGAGTGGAGATGTCGGACGGCAAAACCGTGCGTCTCATCCGGGAGCGCGACCTCATCGATCCGATGACCGGACGCAAAGAGTGGATCGTCCTCTCCACGCAGGACGATCCCGACTCCGCGTTCGAAGACGTCTGCACCGTCGGCGGCTCCTGCTCGGCAGAAAACGTGTACGAGATTCACTCCACTTCGACCGCGCTCTCGCTCGACGGCAAGACGCACTACAACGAGTGGTGACGCGAGAAACGATGAACAGGGAAATCTCAACGATGAACGAAGAGAAGACGCCGCTGCTGTCGCGGATGCACGCGCGGCGCTCGAAGAAACAGGCGGGCTTTTCGCTCGTCGAGCTGATCGTCGTCGTGACGATCATCGGCATCCTCGCCGGCATCGCCGTCGTGAACGTGAAGTTCGCGCAGCGCAAAGCACGCGAAGGCGCGCTCCGCGAAAACCTGCAGCAGATGCGCAAGGCCATCGACAACTTCTACGCCGACAAGCAGCGCTATCCGAGCGGCCTGCAGGAGCTCGTCCCCAATTACATTCGGAAGATTCCACCCGACCCGATCACCATGCAGGTCGACTGGGAAGAAGTCGTCGACGACCCGCTCGCCACCAACAACGGCGAGGAACCGATTCCGGCCGAAACGGATCCGCAGGCCACCTCGCAGCCTGGCATCGTCGACGTCAAGAGCACCGCAAAAGGCACGACGCTCGACAATGTCCCGTACAGCGAGCTCTAAAGGTCAGGAAGGGTTCACCCTTGCCGCGCTGATCGTGATCCTCACGATCATGAGCATCTTCATCGCCTACACCGTTCCAGAACAGTGGTCGATGGTGATGAAGCGCGAGCGCGACCGGCAGACCATCTTCCTGATGAAGCAGTACGCGCGCGGCATCCTGGCGTGGCAGACGAAGCACAACAACACCGTCCCGGTCAGCCTCGAGCAGTTGCAGGAAGCGAAGAAGCCGCGCCTCGTCCGCGGCGGCAAATGGCCGATGCCGCTCACCGGCAGCGAGAAAGACTGGATCCTGGTGCCGCCGCAGGCGCTCGTGCCGAACGCGCAGGGCGCGCCGCCGATTCAGACGCAGCCCGGCGCGCCGCCGCAGCAGCCGGGGCCGCAACAGGGGGCGATGTTCAAGCTGAACAAGGAGCTCTCCCCTCCCGACTACAAAGGTCCGTTCGTCGCGGTGCGCCCGAATTACTCGGGCAAGAGCTTCATCGCGCTCAACGAGGTCGAGGAGTACAGCGAGTGGGTCTACACCGTCGACGATCTTCGTCGCGAGATCCAGGCGCGGCAGGCGGCGCTGTCACCGGCACCGTGACCTACAATCGCGCCCGAATATGACGCGCGCGACGTTTCCGATCTTCAAAACCAAACTCTCTTCCGGTCTCACGGTCCTCGTCGAGACGCTCCCTTACGTCCGTTCCGTGGCCCTCGGCTACTACCTGCGCAGCGGCTCGGCAGTCGAATCGGAGGAGCACGGCGGCGCGTCTCACTTTCTCGAGCATCTGGTCTTCAAAGGCACCGAGACGCGCAGCACCGCCGACATCGCGAAGATCATCGACATCCTCGGCGGCGACGTCGACGCGTTCACCGGCAAGGAGTACACGTCGTTCTATGCGCACGTGCTCGACGAGCAGGTGCAGACCGCGCTCGATCTCCTCACCGACATCGTCACCGCGCCGCGCTTCACGAACGAAGACGTGGAGATGGAGCGCGGCGTCATCCTCGAAGAGATCAAGATGGTCGAGGACACGCCGGACGATCTCGTGCACGAGATTTTCGTCACCTCGTTCTGGCCCGATCATCCGCTCGGCCGCCCGATCCTCGGCACCGAAGAGACGATCGTGCGCATGCAGCGCCCAAAAATCCTCGAGCACTATCAGGAGACTTTTCAGCCGTCGAACGTCATCTTCGCCGCCTCCGGAAACGTGCAGCCGGACGAGATCGTTTCGTTCCTGGAGAAGCATTTTCCCGTCTCGACCCGCGAGCCGTTCCGCCGCGAGTGGACCGCGCCGACGCCGTCGCAGCACGTGATCGTGCGGGAGAAGAAGGAGCTCGAGCAGGTGCATCTCTGCCTCGGCTCGCGCGGCTTTCCGCAACAGAACAACGAGCGCTATGCGGCCGCGCTCTTTAACGCGATCCTCGGCGGCGGGATGTCGTCACGTCTCTTCCAGCGCGTGCGCGAAAAGGAGGGGCTGGTCTACTCGATCGCCTCGTATCACAACGGCTACCTGCACGGCGGCTATGAAGCGGTCTACGCCGCCTGCGCGCCGAAAAACGTCCGCCGCGTCCTCGACTCCACGCTCGAAGAGATGCGCAAGATCAAGCGCGAAGGAGCGACGGAAGACGAGCTCGCGTCGGCAAAGCTCCACCTCAAAGGCTCCATCCTCCTCTCGCTCGAAGCAACCACCAGCCGCATGTCCGGCATCGCCCGCCAGGAGTATTACTTCGGCCGCCAGTTCGGCCCCGACGAGATCATCGAGCACATCGACGCCGTGACCCTCGAAGACATCCAGAACGTCGCACGAAGCATCGTCGACGCCGAATCGCTCTCGCTGACGATGCTCGGCAACGTGAAGAAGACGGGGATTACGGCGGAGATGTTGAGAGACGCGGTGGCGTAGCAAGTGGAGCGGCGGGGG
>DASVRB010000484.1:0-8079 GCA_036388835.1 Thermoanaerobaculia bacterium
CTGTCATCCCGAGCGGAGCGAGGGATCTGCACGTGCCGGGTATCGGGGCGTCGTTAGGCGCCTGGCCGGCGCGACGGTCGGCGCGACCGCCCCGTCATCCTGAGCGAAGCGACGGATCTCGGCGGCGACGACCGAACCAAAGTTCGTCGCATTTTGAGATCCTTCGCTTCGCTCAGGATGACGGAGGGGGCTGTCCTGCTCCTTACTTGCTCGCCACGCTCGGCGCGCATGGCGCCTTCGATGCTTCCTCGAGGGCCGCGCGTTCGTCGCGGTTGTCGGCGGGGACGGCGGCGATGGCGGAGCGGAAGGTGGTCTGCGCTTCGTCGCAGGCGCCGCGGGCAGCGAGGATACGGGCGAGGGTGTCGAGGCGCATCCAGGGATCGGGCGCGGTTGCGCTGACGGCGCGTCGGGCGAGCGGTTCCGCCTCGTCGATCCGTTTGTCTTCGAACAGCATCCACGCCAGGTTGTTGAGCGTATCGGCCGCGTCGGGGTCGAGGTCGAGCGCTTTGCGGAAGGCCTCTTCCGCCGCCGCGCGCCGTCCGAGGCGCATTTCCGCGTTGCCGAGATTCGTCCAGGCGAGGGTGGATTTCGGATCGGACTGCAGGATCTCGCGATACGAGTGCGCGGCGAGCGCCAGCTTTCCTTCATTTTCGAGACGGACCGCGGCGCGCAGCGCTTCCGCATTCGGGTCGCGCGGACGGATCACGATCGTCGCGAACTTCGTCTTTTGCCACGCCGGCACCACCGTCTCGATCGGCGTCCAGCGCGCGCGGCCATCGCCGAACTGCGTCCGGAAAATGCGGCGCATCGGGTCGTAGCCGTCGAGCACGATGTAGTGGAAAAAGTCGTAGCCCTTGCCGGGCGCCTGGATGACCTGCAGCATCAGGATCACCGGGCGGCCGTCGCGCAGTTCTGCCTCGACCATGTCGCGGTCGCCGGTCACGAGCTGGGCGTCGAAACCCTTCTGCCGCGCCGCGAGCACGAGGTCGATCGACATCACGCCGCCGCGCGTTTTCGGCAGCGCCGCCTGCCATTCGTCCATCGTGGTCGGATCGCCGTGATGCTGCAGCACCGCCGCGAGCGAGCCGGCGCCGCACGACTTGATGTCCCACTTCTGCATCGGGACGTTCTCGATCACGTTTGCCGTCGATGACGGCTTGTACGACCGCGGCGTCCAGTAGACGCACGAGGTCAGGAGGAAGGCGGTGGGGAGGAGCCAGAAGGCAGACCGGATGTTTTTATTCATGAGCGCTGAACGCAAGTTGGGCGAGCGCTGGTTGCACTAGCGCTCGCCCAAAGCCCCGAAGCCACACGTTGGTGGGCCGGGATCGACTGAATCAATCCGCGAGAGCGACGACGAGGATCAGCGCGGCGAGAGCGCCGATGCCGATCCAGATCCATTCCTGCCGCGTGAGGCCGGCCGGCTGGAGCTGCTCGAGGTTCTGCGAGAGCTGCTGCAGGTCCTGAGGCGACATCTGCGCAAGGCGCTGTTCGACCTCGGACTGCGAGAAGCCATTGGCCGCGAGTACGGCCGAAACCTGCTCGTTCGCCGCGACTGCACGCACGACCGACAGGTCCGCGTCACGCGAGTCGAGGCTCTGATTCGCCGCGGTCTTCGACGGGACCGGACCGGCGAGCGCGGGAATCGCCGCGAACACGAAGAGAAGGGCAACTACGAACACGAGTTTTCTGGACACGAACATCCTCCTGTTAAAACTTTCCCCCGCCGCCACCGGATACCGGCTACGCGCCGTTTCCCTGGCTTCGGCAGGAATACGGCGGCAGCACGATGTGTGCCTGACGTTTCCCTTTCGCGACGGCACGCGATGCGCGAGCGGTGTTGTCGGTTGTCAGTTGTCGGTTGTCGGTTATCGGTTGTCGGGTGTCGGTTGTCGGTTGTCGGTTGTTGGTTGTCTGCGATGCATCGCCCGGGCCCCAGGCCTGGAGCAGAACGCAACATGCGCATTGCTGATCTTCGCCGCTCAGGCGAAAACCCGCAGACACCCGACACCCGACACCATCAAGCAGCGCCGCCACAGACAACCGACAACTGACAACCGATAACCGACAACTGACCACCGACAACCGACAACCGACAACCGACAACCGATAACCGATAACACCCGAAAGCTATACTCGCCCGAACCCAATGATCCGCTTCGAAGACATCCTCGATCGCATCGAATCCTATAAGCCGGACTTTGACGAGGCGCTGCTGCAGAAGGCGTACATCTTCTCGGCGCGCGAGCATCGCGGACAGGTGCGCAGCTCGGGTGAGCCGTACCTCATTCATCCGATCAACGTCGCCTACATCCTCGCCGACATGCGGCTCGATGAGACTTCCATCGCCGTCGGACTGCTGCACGACGTGCTCGAGGACACGCTCACCACCAAAGAAACGCTGCAGGAGATGTTCGGCGAGCAGGTCGCGGAGCTCGTCGACGGCGTCACCAAGATCTCGCGTTACGCCTACGTCTCGAAGGAAGAGCAGCAGGCCGAGACGTTCCGCAAGATGCTGCTGGCCATGGTCTCGGACCTGCGCGTCGTGCTCGTGAAGCTCGCCGACCGCCTCCACAACATGCGCACGCTGCAGTACCTCCCAGAAGAGAAGCGCATCGCCGTGGCGAAAGAGACGATGGAGATCTACGCCCCCATCGCCAACCGCCTCGGCATGGGACGCATCAAGGCGGAGCTCGAAGATCTCTCCTTCCACTATCTGCACGCCCGCGATTCCGAAGAGCTGCAGAAAGCGGTCGAGGAAAAAATGGCCATGTCGGGCGACGTGGTCGGCCGCATCCGCGCCACGCTCGGCGAAAAACTGAAAGAGAACGAGATCGAAGGCGACGTGCACGGCCGCGTCAAATCGATGTACTCGATCTGGTCGAAGCTCCGCCGCCAGGACATCGACATCGGCCAGCTCTACGACTATCTCGCCTTCCGCATCATCACCCCCAGCGTCAAAGACTGCTACGCGGCCCTCGGCATCATTCATCAGATGTGGCGTCCGGTCCCCGGCCGGATCAAGGACTACATCGCCATGCCGAAGCCGAACTTCTATCAGTCGCTGCACACCACCGTGGTCGCCGAAAAAGGGCAGCCGTTCGAGGTGCAGATCCGGACGCGCGAGATGGACCTCATCGCCGAACAAGGCATCGCCGCGCACTGGAAATACAAGGAAGGGCGCGTCGGCGCGTCACCCGACGACACGAATTTTCTCTGGCTGCGCCAGCTCGTCGAATGGCAGCACGAGATCAAAGATCCGCGCGTCTTTCTCAACTCGCTGAAGATCGACCTTTATCCGGACGAGGTCTACACCTTCACGCCGAAAGGGGATGTCTTCGCGTTCCCACGCGGCGCCACGCCGCTCGACTTTGCGTATCGCATTCACACCGACGTCGGCCACCACTGCGTCGGTGCGCGCGTCAACGGCAAGCTCGTGCCGCTGCGGACGCAGCTCAAGAACGGCGACATTGTCGACATCACCACCTCGCAAACACAGACGCCGAGCCGCGAGTGGATCAACATGGTCGCGACCTCGCGCGCCAAGCACAAGATCCGGCACTGGCTGAATACCGAGCAGAAACACCGCTCGATCGAGCTCGGACGAAAGCTGCTCGAGCGCGAGGCCAAACGCTACAAAGTGCAATGGCGGAAGCTGGTCGCCGAGAACGCACTCGACGGCGTCTTGTCCGAGCACGGACTGCCGCGCATCGACGATCTCTACGCGGATGTCGGCTACGGCAAGATCTCCGCGCGCTCCATCGTCGAGCGCTTCGCCACCGACGATCAGAAAGACAAAGGTCCGATCGTCGAACAGCCGCCGAGCGTCTTCCAGCAGGCGGTGCGGAAGTTCTTCCCGGCCTCGTCCGCCACGATCAAGGTCAAGGGCTACGACGATCTCCTGACGTACCTCGCCAAGTGCTGCAATCCCCTGCCGGGCGAGCCGATCGTCGGCTACGTCACGCGCGGCAAGGGCGTGGCGGTGCACAGCGGCAACTGCCCGAACGTCCGCAATCTGATGTTCAACGCCGACCGCGAAATCGGCGTCGAATGGGCCGAGCAGCGCCAGGCGCAGTATCACGACGAGCTCGAGATCGTGATGGAAGACCGCCAGGGCATCCTGGCGAGACTTGTCTCCGCGATCGCCAATCTCAAGACCAACATCCGCCAGATGGAAACACGCGCGGTCGACGGCAAGGCGACGGTCGAGCTGATCGTCGAGATCGCCGATCTCAAGCACCTCGAGCGCGTCACCCGCTCCCTCGGCATGGTCGAAGGCGTGTTGCGCGTCGACCGCAAATACAACATCCGCCACGCGACTACGGCATAGGCCGCTCCACAAGTACGGCACGGCCGGCGGCGCTGTACTCCTTTGTCATCCCGAGCGTCGCGAGCGACCTGGCCGGGCGGGTCGCGGAACGCACGTGCCTCGCGCCCCACCCACCCAGGTCCCTCGCTACGCTCGGGATGACAGCGAGGAGCTAGTACAGCGCGCCCAAGGCTTGGCCAACCCACGCCGCCGGCCGTGCCGGCCCGGCCGTGCCGGTGCGCCATGATGCGCAGGCGATGGAATGGCTGAACTACCACCACCTTCTCTACTTCTGGGTCACGGCGCGGGAGGGGAGCATCACTCGCGCGAGCGCGGTGCTCAACCTGACGCAGCCGACCATCAGCGGTCAGATCAACGCGCTCGAGGAATCACTCGGCGAGAAATTGTTCGAAAAATCGGGGCGCGGCCTCGTGCTGACCGAAATGGGACGCATCGCCTTCAACTATGCCGACGAGATTTTCTCGCTCGGCAAAGAGCTGCGCGAGACCTTCCGCGGACGTCCCACCGGCAAGCCGCCGCGGCTCGTCGTCGGCATCGCTGACGTCATCCCGAAACTCATCGCCTTCCGGTTGATCGAGCCCGCCTTCCGCATGCCCGAGAAAGTCGAAGTGGTCTGCGAAGAAGACGAGCCGCAACGCCTTCTCGGCCGCCTCGCCATGCACGAGGTCGACCTCGTGATCTCCGACGCGCCGCTCCCCGCCGGCGCTTCCGTCAAGGCGTACAACCACCTGCTCGGTGAAAGCGCGATCGCACTCTTCGCCGCCCCCGCACTCGTCAAGCAGTACAAGCGCGGTTTCCCTGCCTCGCTCGACGGAGCGCCGATGCTGCTGCCCGCGCGCGGCAGCGAAGTGCGGCGCATGCTCGATCAGAGCTTCGAAACGCTCGACGTCCATCCGAACGTCGTCGCCGAATTCGAGGACAGCGCGCTGATGAAGATCTGCGGCCAGTCCGCCCTCGGCATCTTTCCGGGCCCCGCCGCCATCGCCGGTGCGATCGAGCAGCAGTACGGCGTGCGCACCCTCGGAACCGTGAAGGACGCGCGCGAACGTTTCTACGTCATTTCCCCCGAGCGCCGCATCAAGCACCCGGCCGTGCTCGCGATCACCGAGGTGGGGCGGCAGTTGTTCGAAAGCGAATCTTAGAAAAAGACGAACTTTTATTGCGAAACATTCGATTTGACCGAACAGTACCGCGACCCTACATTGCGCCTCGACACACGAAGCAATGAAGGAGAACGCCATGCAGATCGAAGTTCGTGGAGACAACGTCGTCGTCTCGCAGCAAGCCCGTGAAGTCATCGAGAAGCGCTGCCGCTTCGCATTCGGCCGCATCGCCGCGGAAGTGGGTCACGTGCGCATCGTCGTGCGCGACCTCAACGGTCCGCGGAACGGAGTCGACATCGAATCGGCCGTCGACGTCCGCCTCAGCCGCGGCGCCGAGGTGAGGGCGGCGGCGACTGATGTGATGGTGGAACGGTCCGCAGATCGGGCCATCGATCGCGCTGCGCGCGCCGCGCATCGGCTCATCGCGCGGCGACGCGACGTCCGCCGCGACAGCGTCCGCACGCGCGTCGAGGAGCCCGCACTTGATCCCGCGCAGAGCGAGGGATCTCCGGTTGCACCGGAAGCGCATCCCTCTTTCTGACTTTCACCCATCACGCACCTTTCTGACCGGAGAAGAAAATGACTGTCCCCATTTCAATGTGGGTTGGTTTCTCGCTGTTCGTCCTGTTCATGCTCGCCCTCGACCTCGGCGTCTTTCATCGCAAAGCGCACGCGGTGCGAATGAAAGAAGCGCTGGCGTGGTCCGCCGTCTGGATCGGCCTCGCATTCGTCTTCAATGCGCTCGTCTACTTCTGGTTCGGCGAGCAGAAGGCGCTGGAGTTCCTGGCCGGTTATCTGATCGAAAAGACACTGTCGGTCGATAACGTCTTCGTCTTCGTCGTGCTTTTCGGCGCGTTCGCCGTGCCGCGCGAATACCAGCACCGCGTCCTCTTCTGGGGCGTCCTCGGTGCGCTGGTCATGCGCGCGGTCTGCATCGCGGCAGGTGCGGCGCTGCTCCAGCACTTCCACTGGGTGATCTACATCTTCGGCGCGCTGCTCGTCGTCACCGCGGTCAAACTGCTGCGGCAGAAGAACGAAACCATCGATCCGTCGCGCAATCCGCTCTACCGGATGTTTGCGAAGCGGATCCCGAGCGTGCCGGAGTACGACGGCGAGAAGTTCTTCACGATCCGGAACGACAAACGCTACGCGACACCGCTGCTGCTCGTGCTGCTCGCGATCGAAGCGACCGATCTCGTCTTCGCGGTCGACTCCATCCCGGCGATCTTCGCAATCACCAACGATCCGTTCATCGTCTACACCTCGAACGTCTTCGCGATCCTCGGCCTGCGCGCGCTCTACTTCGTCCTTGCCGACGTCGTCGACAAGTTCGTCTACATCAAGCCCGCGCTGGCCGTGATCCTCGGGTTCGTCGGCGTGAAGATGCTGCTGATGGAGGTCTACAAGATTCCGATCGCGGTCTCCCTCGGCGTCATCGCCTCGACGTTGATCATCGCGGCGGTCGCGTCGATGCTTCATCAGCGGAAGGCCGGCTTGAGCGCGCCGTAATCTCTGTTGCAAACGGAGCGATGGACCTGAAGCGGGGGCGACGCTCTCGTTTCAGGTTCGTCGCCGTTGCGGCGAGCCGAATCGCGCCGATGCCGGGTACTATCTCCGCCCCATGCACGTCGACGTTTCCCAACTCGAAGCGCACCGCACCGCGCTCACCGGTCACTGCTATCGCATGCTCGGCTCGGCCGCCGATGCCGACGACGCCGTGCAGGAGACGATCGTCCGCGCCTGGCGCAGTCTCGATCGATTCGAAGGACGGGCGTCGGTGAAGACGTGGCTGTATCGCATCGCCACGAACGTCTGCCTCGACGCGCTCTCCGACAACTCGCGCCGCATGCGGCCGATCGAAGAAGGGCCGGCCTCTCCGTTCGAAAAAGCGGTGCTCGAAGAGCGCGAGAGAACGCACTGGCTCGAACCGATTCCCGACGCGCGCGTGCTGCCGGCGGATGCCGATCCGTACGAGCTCACTGTGCTGCGGCAGAGCATTCGCCTCGCGTTCGTCGCCGCGCTGCAGCATCTCCCGCCGCGGCAGCGCGCCGCATTGCTGCTGACGGACGTCCTCGGCTGGTCCGCCGCCGAGGTTGCGGAATGCCTGGAGATGACCGTCGCGGCCGTCAACAGCGGATTGCAGCGCGCACGCGCAACCATGGCCGCGCGCAACGGCGTCGCCTCACCTGACGCGCTGACCGAAAAAGAATCCGAACTGCTCGACCGTTATGTCGATGCGTTCCATCGCTACGACGTCGACGGACTGGTCTCACTGCTGCGTGACGACGCCACCATGTCGATGCCGCCGTACACGCTCTGGCTGCAGGGACCGGAGTCGGTGCGTCTGTGGCTCAACGGCCCGGGCGCCGAGTGTCGCGGTTCCAAGCTCGTGCCGGTCGCCGCATCCGGATCCCCGGCGTTCGCGCAGTACCGCGCCGGCCAGACGCCCGGCACCTACCGCGCCTGGGGCCTCATCGTCCTCGAGCTCGACGGCGAGCGCATCTCCGGCTGGAACAGCTTCCTCGACGTCGAGACGCTCTTCCCGATGTTCGGTCTGCCGCTCGAGATGTAGAGCGAAGCGCTCCACCTTCCTCAGTCATCCTGAGCGTCAGCGAAGGATCTCAAAATGCGACGGCCGTCGCGGCT
>DASVRB010000485.1:0-6299 GCA_036388835.1 Thermoanaerobaculia bacterium
GCTTCACCCGGAACGTCGTCATCGCGTATGACGGCGATCCGGCCGGACGTGCCGCGACCTTGCGCGCCGCGCAGGTGTTGCTGTCCGCAGGACTCAACGTTTCCGCGCTCGACCTGCATGGCGAAAAAGATCCCGATTCGCTCGTGCAGAAGCGCGGCGTGGACGGCTTTCTCGAAGTCCTCGCGGCCGCGACCGACATCTTCGAGTTCGGCCTCCACGAGTGGGCGTCCGACGTCTCCCAGCTCAACGGGCGACAGAAGTCGGAGCGCGTCGAGCAGTTCATGCCGCTGCTTTCCGCGGTCACCGATCCGGTCATGCGGAACGAGGCGGCGCAGCGGATCGCCGACGCCTTTCGGCTCGAGTTCGAGACCGTCTGGTCGCGCGTGCGCGGCAAAGCGTCGGCCGGCGGCGAGCGGGAGCGCCAGGTGCGCGTGCCGATCGGCTCGGGCGAGAAGTTCGTGCTGACGGCGGCCGTGCAGGGAAAGCTGACCCGCGAGCAGGTCGCCAGACTGAAAGAGGACTACTTCGAGGACGCGGCCTGCCGGACCGTCTTTTCTGTTATTAAAAGTGATCTCGCGGCAGGCCAACCTATTGATTTCGGCGAACTTCAGACCCATGTTAAGGGCGAAGTCGAGCTCACCCTCCTCAGCGAACTGAGCCTCACCGAAGACATTGACGACCGCACTCTCGAACGCCTCGACGAAAATCTCCGCCCGATGGAGCGCGGTTACCTCGATCGTCGCAAACAGCAGAT
The DNA here is from genome assembly GCA_036388835.1 of Thermoanaerobaculia bacterium. Lineage (GTDB taxonomy): Bacteria > Acidobacteriota > Thermoanaerobaculia > Gp7-AA8 > Gp7-AA8 > QHVT01. The sequence continues at coordinate 755 of DASVRB010000485.1, forward strand.
CCAGCGAGCCATCGTCGATGCCGAGCGCAGCGGCGATTTCGCACGTGTCGAACAGCTCGTCACCGAGAAGATGGAGCTGTCCCGTATCTTGAGCGCGCTGAAATAATTATCGTCCACCATTGATTACGTTTGTGTCCTGAACGGACGATACTTTGGCCGGTTTGTCAACCCCTTTTGACGATCCCGCCAAGGCCTCGTTCGGGGGCCGTGAAGAGTGCCGACAGGGCGACATCAGCTGCCCATTGCGAGGAGCGAAACCATGACGACACGCCTGCGCACTTCGAATCCCGATCCGGAAGCGAATTCTGAATACGAGGGGGTTGGCGAGTTGAGTGTCGAAGAAAAATATGCGGAAGTAAAAACGCTCATCGCAATCGGTAAGGAAAAGGGTTTCCTGCTGTACGACGAGATCTACGAGGTACTGCCGGAAGAGGTCACGAGCCTCCCGGAAGAGCTCGACGAGATTTACATCCGCTTCAACGATCTCGGTATCGATGTCATCGAGGACGCCGAGAAGCCGCTCCAGGCCAGCACCAAGGGCATCGTCACGATCGACGGCACGATCGAAGAGAAGGAAATGGATCAGCGCGAGGAGGTCCAGCAGGACATCATCGCCGCTGCCAGCAACATCGTCGACAAGACGAACGACCCCGTCCGCATGTACCTCCGCGAGATGGGCACGGTCAAACTCCTCGACCGCCAGGGCGAAGTCGACATCGCCAAGCGCATCGAAAAGGGGGAGCGCAAGGTCTTCAAGGCGCTCTCCGCGAACCGCATCATCCGCGAAGAGATCCTCAAGATCTTCGAGGCCGCCAAGAAGGACGCGCGCGTCATCAAGGAAACGATCGATCTGGCCATGCCGGATGACGACGGTTCCACCACCGACGCGGCCGCCGCCGACGGCGAGCCGAAGATGCCGGCCGCGGTCTCGAACAAGATCCAGGAAATCATGGTGATCTTCGACGGGATCGCCAAGCTCGACAAGAAGATCAAGGACGCGCAGGCGAAGCTCGCCGATCCGAAGAAACTCTCCGAGCGGACGCTGGCGCAGACGCAGAAGAACGTCGACAAGCTCGAACAGGAGCTTGCTGACGAGCTGCAGCGCGTCGATTTCACCCCCCAGACGCGCAACCGGATGATCAACAAGCTCAAGGACATCGACAACGAGCTGGCCCAGGCCGCGTCGATGATCCGCAAGGACGAGCAGGCGCTCAAGCGCGAGAAGGACAAGGTCCGCCGCGACTTCTATCGCCGCCGCCTCCAGAAGTATCAGGAGAAGCTCGCCGAGCTCGAGACGTTCTACGCCGTCGCGCACGACGATCTGAAGAAGACCATCCGCGAGATCCGCTCGGGTGAGGAAGAAGCCGATCAGGCGAAGCAGGAACTGATCGTTGCCAACCTCCGCCTCGTCGTCTCGATCGCCAAAAAGTACACGAACCGCGGCCTGCAGTTCCTCGACCTCATCCAGGAAGGCAACATCGGCCTGATGAAGGCGGTCGAGAAGTTCGAATACCGGCGCGGCTACAAGTTCTCGACGTACGCGACGTGGTGGATCCGCCAGGCCATCACCCGCGCGATCGCCGATCAGGCCCGCACCATCCGCATCCCGGTGCACATGATCGAGACGATCAACAAGCTGACGCGCACGTCCCGCGCGCTCGTGCAGGAGCTCGGCCGCGAACCGCAGGCCGAGGAGATCGCCGAGCGGATGGACATGCCGGTGGCGAAGGTCCGCAAGATCATGAAGATCGCGCAGGAGCCGATCTCTCTCGAAACTCCGATCGGAGAAGAGGAAGATTCGCATCTGGGAGATTTCATCGAAGATCGTGGCGTGATCTCCCCAATCGAGCACGTCATCGTCGCGAATCTGAAGGAGCAGACTTCCAAGGTTCTGCGCACCCTCACCCCGCGTGAGGAGCAGGTCCTGAAGATGCGCTTCGGTGTTGGCGACGGCGCCGAGCACACGCTCGAAGAAGTGGGCCGCTCGTTCAACGTGACGCGCGAACGGATCCGCCAGATCGAGTCGAAGGCGCTCCGGAAGCTGCGTCACCCGAGCCGCAGCAAGAAGCTGCGTCCGTTCCTCGACGCGACGTTCTAGAGCTCGACGCAACGAACCAAATCAAAGGCGACCGGCAACGGTCGCCTTTTTCTCGTTCTGCAACAGTTCCGAACGACGGCGCGACGCAGAATTAAGAGATGATGCGCGGCGGTTCCGGTCCTCGCTCATGCGTCATCTCCCAACCCTCATCCTGACCCTCGCCCTCTGCACCACCGCCTTCGCCGCCAAGCCGTATCACCTGGAGCTGGAGGCGACCCCCGAGGCCGCGTTTCCGTACCTCGGCCGCTTCGGAAAAGTCGATCTGCATGTCTACGCCGGCGGCGTGCGCGGCGAAGCGCTCTGGCTCCACGGCTTCAGCCGCAACGGTACGAACGCCGTCACCGTCGCGAACCCCCTCGGCCGCATGTACGTCGATCTGCAGACCGCCGAGATCGTCCCGATCCTGACGAAGCTCTCCGGCGGCAAGGCCGGGCACGAGCGGTCGGCCAAACCGTGGCTCGGACCGTCGATCAAAGGAAAAGTGAGCGGTGTCGACGCCACCCGCCATCGCCTCGTCTACGGCCCCACCGCCTACATCGACGTCTGGACCACCGACGTCATCCCGCAGAACGCGCAGCTTCGCCTCCTCGTGAACAAAGTGATCAGCGGCGTCGCCCCCGGAACCGCCGCGGTCGCCAACAAGCTCCCCGGCACCCCGATCTACGTCGAGCTCAACTTCCGCCGTTTTAAGAAGTTACCGATCGTGAGGCTGAAGAAGCTGACGTTCGCTGCTGACGACGAGAAGGACGCTTTGACTCTCGGCAGTGTCTACGTCCGCGCGAGCGTGCTCGAAAAGCTGTTTCAGTAGTTTTGGAGTGCGGCGACGCCAGTCGCCGCTTTGGCTCAGCACGGCAGCACGAGAGACTGAGCGACGGCTATGCAGCCGCCGCGGCGCGGACGTCGAGCCGTTCCAGCGCGGCGAGCAGCGCCCCGGCGTCGGCGTAACGTGCGGCCGGATTCTTCTCCAGGCAGCGCAGCACCACGTCGTTGATCTCGCGGCCGATCTCCGGCCGCACGTCGATTGGCGGCTTCGGCTTTTCGGTGATGTGTGCGGCCAGGATGCCGGTCAGCGATGACGATTCGAACGGCCGGCGCCCGACGAGCGTCTCGTAGATCACCACACCCATCGAGTAGACGTCGCTGCGCGCGTCGAGCTGCTTCCCCTGCACCTGCTCGGGGCTCATGTAGTGCGGCGTGCCGACGATGAGGCCGGCCTGGGTGACGCCTTCGACGTTCTCGGCCATGCGCGCGATGCCGAAGTCCATCAGCTTCACTTCGCCTTTCGCGTCGATGAGGACGTTCTGCGGCTTGATGTCTCGATGGATGATCCCCTGCTCGTGTGCGGCGTGCAGCCCGCGGCAGATCTGACGCGTGACGCCCGCGGCGGCGCGGGGCGACATCTGCCGCTGCGGCGCTTCGTCGAGGAGCTCGGACAGCGTGTAGCCGCGCACGAACTCCATACTGATGAAGTAGACCCCTTCCGCCTCGCCGTAGTCGTAGGTGCGCAGCACGTTGCGGTGCGTGATCTTGCGCGCGAGCCGGATCTCGCGCTTGAAGCGCTCCAGATCTTCCGGCGAGCGCGTCATCACATCGCCCGGCAGGGTCTTGATGGCCACGGTCTCGTCGAGTTGCGTGTCGACGGCTTTGTAGACGACGCCCATGCCGCCGCGCCCGAGGATCTGCTCGATCCGGTAGCGGCCGGCGAAGAGGTGGCCGAGGGAGAGATCGGCCGAAGGTGCCGCCATCGGCGCGGCCGTTCCGTCCATCCGCATCGTGGCGATCGAGGACGTCCCCGCGTTGAACGAGCGCATCATCCCGGTCGTGAAGCTGAGCAGCGGAAGCGCGGCGACCGGCAGCGCGTTCGGGAGCCATTTCAGACGCACCTCTTCGCGCGTCGACGAGCTCAGCACGTCGCCCGCCGCCTGCGCGGTCTCGTACGAGATGTACGCGTAGCCGTTCGGCGCGTGCCACGCGAAGAGCAGCGCGAGGAGCGGCGCGTTGCCGACGATGGCCAGGCCGCTTTCGCTCTCCAGGCTCACCGAGCCGGTCACGAACTCGCCGGTGGCGATGCCGACGCCGATGGCCATGGCGTTAGGACCGAGCTGCGAGGCCAGCTCTTCGTTGATCGCGCGCGCCGCGCGAATGGCGTGGATGATGCCGCGCTCGCCGCGGAAGACGGAAATGAGGCGATGTCCGTTGATCTCGCGCACTTCGCCGTCCTGGCGCGCGACTTCGGTCTCCTGCAGGCGCATGGCTCGCTCGACGACGGCGATGACGCTCGCCGCGTCGCCGTCGCCGACGGTGGCCGGCAATCCGCGCAGATCGGTCACCAGCACGGTTCCTTCGTCGAGCTTCGCTGCCTCGGATGCGCGCGGCGCCGGCGCATCGTCCGCGCGATCGGCCATCTGCGCGTACAGCTCCTCGAGCTCCGCCTTGTCGCGGAGCGAATTGATCATCTGGCCGAACGAGCGGCCGAGGATCCCGACCTCATCGTTCCGCGTGGCGTCGGGGCTGACGCTGTAGTCGCCTGCCGTGACGGCCTGGGCAATGCCGGCGAGTTGTTCGATCGGACGGGTGACCCGCTTGGCGATGAACCACGAGAGGAGAAATGCGAGCAGCAGCGCCACGCCGCCTCCGATGAGGAGCGTGTTCTCGATCTCGCGGAACGGCGCGAGCTCGCGATCGAGCGAGCGGAGAAAGACTGCGCTGCCGACCACCGTCTCGCCCGAGCGCAGCGGCTCGTTCGTCAGGATGTAGCGGCTGCGGTCGACGGTGGCGGTCTGGGTCGTGCCGGCGGCGGCCTGCCGCGGCATCACACTCGGCGCGTTCGAGGAGCGGATCGCCGACTGGCCGTTGCGCGCGGTGAACATCACGCCGGCCGAGGTCGATTCGGCGATGCGGTTCGCAAACTTCTCGTCGATGGCGACAGCATTGACGAGATAGGCGATGTTGATGCGCGGTGTGCCGACGCCGACCGGCGCGACGGCCGCGTGGTAGAGCTTGTTGTCGAGCGTCAGCACGCCCGCCGCGGAGTCGAGGCCTTCATCGAGGACCGTGGCGACGATCTGCTGCTGCGTCAGGTCCGTCATCGGCGCCACGGCCGTAGACGGCTGATCCGTGCGGGCGATGAGCCGCCCCTCGTCATTCAGCAGGATGAGCACGTCGGTGCCGAACGCGCTGCGACGCTGTTCGAGCTGGTCGGCGATGCTGAGGATGTCGGGACCGGGGGTGACGGTGGGCGTGGCGGGATCGGGCTCCGGCGCGAGGTCGCGCTGCGTGAGCGCGGTGAAGCTCGGATCGTTGCCGAGGAGTGTGGTCGGGAGCGTCAGACTCGAGAGACGCTGGCGCTCGAGATCGCGGAACAGCGTCGCGGCGCCTTTGATCGAAGCATTGACGGTCTCGTTCGCGACCGCGTTCGCACGCTGGATGGTGATGCCGACCGCGATG
>DASVRB010000486.1:0-4121 GCA_036388835.1 Thermoanaerobaculia bacterium
CAGACCACGCCCGAGCGCATGACGTTGCCGGTCATCTGCGCGTAGAGGTTGGTCGACGGGCCGGCCGTGCCTTTGAAGCCGATGCTCATGTTGACGACGTCGGCGCCGTTGCGCATGGCGAACTCGGCGCCGGCCATCACGGCGTCGAGGTTGCTGAGCTTCCCGCTGGTGTTCGTGCCGAGGACGCGGATGGCGATGATGCTGGCGTCGGGAGCGACACCCTTGAGGCCGGCAGCCGTAGCGGCCACGTGCGTACCGTGGTAATCGCGCGCCGTGACTTTCGTGGTGGCGTCGGTGGTGTAGCCCGACTGCGGATTCGCGTCGAGGTCGACGAAGTCGTATCCGCTGATGACCTTGCAGCCGGCGCCGAGGCAGCCGCCGAGGTCGGGATGGGTGTAGTCGACGCCGTCGTCGATGATGGCGACGGTGATGCCCTGGCCGCGCAGACCGGTGCTCCAGAGCGCGTTCGCCTTGATGGCGGGCGTGGAGTCGGCGAGCTCGGCCGCGGCGTTCATGACGGCGCTCTCGGAGACGTTTTCCGGCGAGACGGGGATGTTCTCGTAAATGCCGGTCACGCCCGGAATCGCGGCGATGGCGGGCAACTGATTGGCCGGGACGCTGATCGAGAAGCCGTTGATGGCGAGCTCGAATTCGTGCTTCGGCGAGACCTGAATGCCGTTGCGCCGCAGGTGGCTGTAGACGTTTCCGCGCTCGGTGCGGATGCGGTTCAGCTGCGTCGAGCGCGCGCCGGGGGCGGCCAGAGCGGCAGGGTCGCCGGCGAGGGTGACGATGACGTCCACCAGCTCGGTCGAGTCGAGGTCGAAGTATGTGAGGTGCTCACGGACAGTCGGATTGAGAGTTACCGTTCCGGCCGGTTTTGCCGCGAAGGCATTTCCGGTAGCAAGAGACAGACAGACAACCAGGGCCACGACTCGAGAGAGAGAGGGGTCATTCAGTGTCCTTATCAGAATTAATGATTGATGATGAAGAGGTGGACACTGGATAACTTTTCGCGGGAGGGGGATCTTCCTCTGGTCGTATTCCAATCGGTTGTTTTTAACGTAGAACGTAGAACACGGAACACGGAACCGACCGCCTAACGAGCGCGTCGTTTTCTATCGTCGATTGATACCGTTTACGTGTTCCGCGTTCTACGTTCCGTTTTATCCTTTATCTATGGCTGACGTTTTCCTTCACAACCCACGTTGCAGTAAAAGCCGCGCTGCATTGGAGCTGGTCCGCGAATCGGGTGTCGAGCTGCCGGTGCGCGATTATCTGGCGGCCCCGCTATCCATTGAGGAGCTACGCCGAATCGTGCAACTCCTCGGCGTCCGTCCCATCGAGATCGTTCGCCGCAATGAGCCGCAATACGCCTCCCTTGGCCTCAGCGACACCACGCCCGACGCCGACGTGCTCCGCGCCATGGCCGAGCATCCAATCCTCATTGAACGTCCCATCGTCGTACGCGGCGACCGCGCGGTGGTGGGGCGCCCGCCCGAGACGGTGCAGGAGCTTCTCTAGCGGCGCTCCACAGCGCCGCTATGTCGCCGACCGGATCACAAAGTCACCATCGGGCTCGGTCGCTTTGAGGAGTGCGTCGAGCTTGTCGATGGTTGGTACCGCATCGCCGCGTTCGTACCGCGCATAAGCGTTGCGGGATGCAGCTCCGAGCCGCGACGCGACGTCGCGCAGCGACGCGCCGCTGAGCTCGCGGCGGCGGCGAAGGAGCAGTGCCGTCATGGCGGCGACGTCGGAACCGGAGATCTCGAATTCGGACGTGCTGCGTGGGTGAACCTCGGCTTTGAAGTCAGGGCGGTTGGCCATGGTCTCCAGCCAGTCGGCCACCATTTCGAGTGCCTCTTTCCGCGTCCTGCCTTGCGTGACTGCCTGCAGCAGCGGTATTTCGGCAAGCCAGAAACGTCCGTCGCGCGCTACTTTGCCTTCGAATCTCATTGGGTCTCCCTGCACGCGCGCCGCAGAATGGCCTGCGCGAGCCGCTCGTTGATTTCGCGATGTCGCGGAATCGCTTCCTCTCGCGAGCCATCCGTCCAGACGTCGTGTCGGCCGCCGCTGCGGAGGAAGCGCCAACCGCAGCGCTTCAGACTGTTCTCCAGATCGCGACGCTTCACTTCGAATAGTGTACACGCATCAGTGTACCTACGACTAATCGACGAAAAATGAATACGCCGGGCTGGGGGCCCGGCGCATTTGATTTCCTGCGCCCCTACGCAGACGCCTGCAGCATCGCCCGCAATTTGTCTGCATTGCGGGTGATCCAGGTCTCGAAACTTTGCAGGTCGGGGACTATGGCGCGGCCGGCCACGACGTCATTCGCGCGGCTGGGGATGTGGAGTCGGTAGTACTCGAACATATCGGCCAGGTCTTCGGCGCCGGGGAATCCGAGGGCGGCGAAGACTTCGCGGGGGACATGGGAGTAGCGGATTTCGGCGCCGGTGGCGCGGCTCATCAGCGCGGCGTATTCGGCGGACGGCAGTTCGTCGCCGGCGAGCTTGACCACTTTGCCGATGTAGGTCTCCGGCTGTTCGAACATCACCGCCACCATACGGCCGACGTCTTCGACTGCGATTGCGGCGAGCGGAGTGTCGCCATTCGGAAAGCCGAACTGGTATGTGCCGTCTCCGGCCGGACGCGGCGGGAAGAAGCTGAGGAAATTGTCGTAGTAGAACGGCACGTGAATGAACGTCGAGGGGATGCCGCGGCTGCGCGTGTACTCCTCGAGCTCGGCCTTGATGTCAAAGTGCGGGCTCTTGAGCGTTCCGCCGGTCTCTTTCTCAATGGACGGCAGGGTGCTGAAGATGAAGTGCTTCACATTGGCATCGGCAACCGCATCGACGAGATTGCGGCCCTGTACTTTCTCTTTGTCGAAATGCTCCCAGAAATTGGTGACGCCATAGACGCCGTAAACACCACGTAATGCGGCGCGGAGGCTTTCGAGCTCATTGAGATCGCCCCGCGCGACTTCGGCGCCGAGGGAGCGGAGCGCCTGTGCGGCTTCCGCGTCCGGCCTGCGCGTCAGGATGCGCACATTGAACTTGCCGCGCGACAGGAGGTTGCGGGCGACGCCGCCGCCCTGCGCTCCAGTGGCTCCGACGACGAGGATGGTTTCTTTGCTGTTCATGCTGTTCTCCTTCGTTGCGGCCGCACATTAGTGCATTGCCGCGACGAACTCCTCCCAGTGCTTGCGAAGCTGCGTCCGCTCGGCTTCCGATTTCTCCTCGACCGCGCGCCGCAGATCGTCGGTATCGAGGTTCGGGTCGAGCTCGTGATCGATGAGGAACTGGCGGTACTTCGCTTTGTCGGCGGGCGGCGTGGAGGGGGGGAAGGTGTCGCTCATGGTCGGCAAATTCTAGCTGTGTCGCGTGGAGGCGCCTTCACAACTCGCACATAAGCGATCGCTAACCTGCACCGCATGACGACACCGAGGAGAGACGACGTGCGGATTCGAGTACAGCGCTGGTTTGCTTTGCTTCTATTGGTGATGACGACGGTGGTGCCGGCAGCAACGCTGTCGGCGCAGACGGCGGCGATGCGAAGCCGGCTCGATGGAGTGATTGCGGCGTTCAACGGCACAGCCGAGGAGTTCGAGAAACATGCGCGGGAGGCGTACGCGCAGGCCTTTCTCGAGAGCAGCAGCGCGGAGGCGCGTCAATCGTTTTACAACCGCGTCCGCGGCGACTTTGGCCTGCTGAAAATCGAAAAGGTCGAGCGTGAAAGTCCCAGCAGCGTGCGCGTGACGTTCAGCGGATCGAAGGGCGCACGCGGCGCGGTTCGGCTCGATCACCAAGTCGAGGAGCCGCACAAGCTGACCGCGATGCAGATCGAGATCGCCGAAGAAGAGGCGCCGCCTCTGCCAATTCATGCAGGGATGAGCGGCGAGGAGATCGCGGCGGCACTCGAGCCATACCTGCAGGAGTTGACGAAGGCCGACCGCTTCGCCGGCACCGTGCTGATCGCGCGCGACGGCAAGCCGGTCGTCGAGAAGGCTTACGGCATGGCCGATCGCGCGAATCGCGTCCCCAATACCGTGCAGACGCGCTACAACATCGGCTCGATCAACAAACACTTCACGAGGATCTCGCTGGCGCGCCTCATGTCCGCCG
>DASVRB010000487.1:0-4135 GCA_036388835.1 Thermoanaerobaculia bacterium
CGATTGCGCCGACGGTGTTCCACGCGTACGTCGCACCGACTTCGCGTCCCACATCGCCGCGGCCCTGCCCGAGGAGCGCCACGAGCAACGGAAACTGCACGCCCGACACGAACGCTGCCGGAAAGACGACGATGAAAGTGATGATCGACCACGCCACGACCGACGCGCCGAGGCCGAGGACGGTGTAGTCGGAGAGTGCGAGCGTCAGCAGCGCGATGCGATCGCCCAGCGCGAACGGAATCGCCACCGCCAGCGCCTCGGCCGCACACGTGACGGCAAATCCCGCCGCCGTCGCCGGCACATTGCGGCGCAGCAGCGCATACGCGGCTCCGCCGAGGCCGATGCCGAACAGCGCCACCGCGAGGATCAGTCCGAACATGTACGTCGTCCCGCCGAGCAGCGGCGAGAGCATCCGGTACCAGACCAGCTCCATCAGCAGAAACGAGAAGCCGACCAGCGCGGACGCGGCGTAAACCGCTTTTGCAGGCACGCGCAGGAGCTGCAGCGGCTCGGCCTCCGCGACCGCTCGTTTCTCGACCGGCGGCGCGAGCGTCATCTTCATCGCGACCAGCGCCACGATCAGGTTCACGCCGACGGCGAGGAAGAGCGTCTGGCGATTTCCGAATGTTTCGAGGAGCACGAAAGTGGAGAGGAGCGTGCCCGCCACTGCGCCGAGCGTGTTGAGGCCGTACAGCAGCGCCACGCCGCGCCGGCCGGAGTCGTCGTCGTTCTGAATCGCGCGCGCGGCGGCCGGCAGCGTGCCCCCCATCAGGAAAGTCGGGATGCCGAGGACGAGCAGCGAGAGCAGCAGTCGCACGATCGATGCGCCGACCAGGCCGAGCTGCGGCGAGCCACCGAGCGACCAGTAAATCCGCGCCACGATCCACAACAGCAGCGGCGAGATCGCGGCCGCTAGGGCGATCGCCAGTTCCAGCCGCGCGTACAGAGCAAGCGGATTCGGGTGGCGATCCGCGCGTTTGCCGAGCACCGCGCTGCCGATCCCGAGGCCGCCCATGAAAATCGCGAGCACCGCGGCGGTGGCGAATGTCGACGCGCCGAAGATCAGCCGGAACTGGCGCATCCAGGCGGTCTGGTAAATGAGCGCGCAGGCCCCCGAGGAGAAAAGAAGCGCCGCCACGCGCCACTGCGTCCGATTCATGCGGCACATCATAGCGGCCGCTGCCAGGCTCCCCGGCAGCGGCCGTGAATGCCGCATCAGACGCTAGAACGTGGTCGAAATCCCGACCCGGAACGAGCGCTTTTCGACCGGGTGAAAATGTACGTCGTCGACCGCCGCCGTCTCATTCCGCAACCGCGACGTATAGAAGTAGTCGACGTCGCTCGTTTCCGCGTCGAGCAGATTGAAGACGTCGAGGTCGAGACGAATCCGCGGCGTCAGTGCATAACCGGCACGCGCGCTGACCAGCGCAGAACCGGAAGAGCGGACCGTGTCGTCTTCAATCAAAGGACGCGGACCAAACCAGCGATAGCGCAGTTCGGCCGATAGTGGCCCCAAACCGACCAGCGACACGCCGGCGGACGCGACCCCTTCAATGGCGCCGGGGATGCGATTGCCGGCAGGATCGTCGTCGCGGAATCGCCCGCGCGAATACGCGTACTCCGCATCGAACAGCAACCACTCGCGCGCCGCGTAATTGGCCGCCAGCTCGACTCCCGTTCTGCGGCTCGGCCGCCCGGCCGTGGTCGTGCCGGCGTCACCGACGAACAGCAGCTCGGACGCAATGTCCAATCCCCACAATGACCCGATGAGCTGCACTTGCGGCGTCACGCGCGAGCGAAAGCCGACCTCCGCGCCACGCGTACGAGCGAGCGGCGTCACCTCGCGTCCGCCGCGCGCATCGTTACTGTGGAAGCCGCCGCCGGCATTGACGTAAATCTCCGTACGCGCCCACGGCCCGAGAATGACGCTCAATTTCGGACTGAGCAGCGTGGCCGTATGGCTGTCGTCGACTTTGAATTGATAGTGATCGGCGCGTACTCCGGCCAGCGTGCGGACGGTCGGCGCCCACTGTGTGGCGCTCTGTGCATACGCACCGACGCTGGTCTGGGTGACGTCGTCCTGGCGAATGGTTTCCAGTCGCTGCCGCCCGACGGTGTGATGCAGTCCAATGTCGTCGATGAGGTCGCGTCGCGTCTGTACGGCCACGACGTTCTCACTGCGCCCCGACAACCAGCGATGGCTCGCCTCGGCGCCCAGCACAGTGCGATCGTCTTTCTGTTCGAACTGGTCGCCATTGATCGGGTCGTCGAGAAAATAGGTGAAATTCGAGAAAAGATCGAGCCGGTACTTCATCCCAAACGCGGAGACGCGGGTCAGCCGATCGCGTCCGCTGCGCTGCCACTCCGCGGCCAGTGAGTGACGGGCGCTGGTGCCGCCGTCCGAAGGATCGACATTGCCGAATCGCGACAATTCGCCGCTGTCGACTGCGCGCGTTGGGATCTGATCCGTGGCGCGCCAGCGCGCGTCGTACGACATGGCGGTGATACTGAAGCCGCCGTGCTGTCCGCCATTCGAATATCGCAGGACGCCATTAAGGCGCCGGTAATCGTCCGGCTGCACCCACGGCCCTCGGTTCTGCGTCGCTTCCAGCGCGAACAGCACATAACCGCTGCCGGCGCGCGGACTGGCCGCCACGAGCGCGCGGCGATAGCCGAACATGCCGACCTGCGCCAGCGCCACCGGCCGCTCGAGCAGGTTGAGGTAATTGACGTTGACGGCGCCGGCACTGGCGAAATCGCCCTCGTCAGCGTAGTACGGCCCCTTCTTGTACTGCACGCCGCTGATCAGCTCCGGAATCAGAAAACTCGCATCGGCATAACCCTGACCGTGCGCGTGCGTCGGCATATTCACCGGCACGCCCGCGACCGTGATGGCGATGTCGGTGCCGTGATCGAGATTAAAGCCGCGGAGGTAATACTGATTGGCCTTTCCTTCGCCACTGTGCTGGCTGACGATCACGCCCGGAATGGTCTCCAGGATTTCGGCGGCCCGGCGAAACGGACGCCGTTCGAGCTCGCGCGCCGTGACCACGCCGACACTCGCGGCATCTGCAATGCCGATCAGATCGCCGGCGGGCTCGTCGAGCTCGGAGAGCTCACGGAACGTCTGCCTGGCCGTGACCACGACGTCGGCGCTCGCCGCGAGGTACAGCGTCGCATTGGCGCGGGCCTGTTCCTGCACAGCGACGGCGTGACGCGCGGTCGTGGCGAAATTGATCAGCCGAAATGTGACGTCGTATGTCCCTTCCTGTAATTCGATGCTGTAGTTGCCGTTTGAATCGGTGACGGCGATTCGTGCCGCTGACGTCGCACCGCTTGCCTCAATAGTGACGCCAGGCAGCGGCGCATTGGTGGAATCGAGGACCCGCCCCGACAGCGTCGCCGCCTCGGCGGCCGACGCGAGGATGAAATACACAACGACCCATACAGGTCTCATGACACTGCTCCTTCGATTCTGATGTGTGGTCGCGTTCAGAGAAGGAGAGAGTGGGCGGGCCGCGAACCGTATGCGCACGCGTGCTCCGCTTCCGCCGCGGCGCCGGCTCTTCAATGGCGATCCGTCCGGCACAAATGAGTGCAATGGGAGTGGGCGTCCACGGTTGCGCCGCCTCCGCACCGATCGCGGCCGAGAAATGGGCAAGACTCCCCTCACCATGATCCTTTTCCGATTCGTGGTGATGAGGCTCGGCGTCGTGCTCGTGCTCGTGCGTGTGTGCCGCGACATGCTCGTGCGGCAGCGCATGAAACGCGAGATGCAGCGCCGGCAGCACAGTCGTGCCGCAGAAAAAGACCGCAATCGCGATCGACGCCAGATGACGCAGAGAATGCACCGGAACCCGTACCGCTTGCCGCTTCCGCTCCATCGCGTCGAGCCCGTTGGTGCGAAAGGTCTGACTCGCGATGTCAGATGATGCTTCGGAAGGGCACCCCTCGATCGTCATCCTGAGCGTCAGCGAAGGATCTCAAAATGCGACAACCGGCGCCTGAAGGTCCGGCCCCCGCATTTTGAGATCCTTCGCTAAAGCTGAGGATGACGGAGGGAACGGCTCCTGTGGAGCGGCGCCCGCTTCGACCGCCGAGCCCTTCGCGAACAACACCTTTCTGTCATCCCGAG
>DASVRB010000488.1:0-3425 GCA_036388835.1 Thermoanaerobaculia bacterium
GAGGCATCAAGCCGGCGCACCTCGCGCGGGAGTCGGGTTACAGCCGGCAGCACCTGTTGCGGGTGCGGCTGGGGCGGATGGAGCCGACGCGGCGGTGTATCGCGGCGATCTCGGCGGCCTGTCGCCGCCTGTCGGGCGAGGCCGTCCGAGCGTCCGATCTGTTCGACCTGGAAGGTGAGGATCAGTAGCAGCCATTCGCCCCGCTGAGCATAGTCCCGAGCCGGAGATGTTCTCAACCCGGTGCGTTGCCGTGGTGGACGGAAACCGGACTTCTGCGGAAATGCTGCACACCTTTTTCCGCCTGATGGAGCTCGATTGCTGCCTCGTTCGCCCCGATTTCGAGGCCGTTGCCACCGTTCGTAGACTGCAGCCCGACGTCCTGATCGTCGACCTCGACCTCCCCGGTCTACGCGCACTGGACATCGCTCGCGAAACCCGCCTCTCCCGCGCCGACCTTCCGGTCATCTTCCTCACCGACCAACCGCTGCAAGCGATCGCCTTCGACGCCCCCGTCCTTCCGAAGCCGCATGATCGGTTCGAGGAGTTGTTGCGGCTGTTGGAGATGGTGCTGGCTTTTGAGTAGGGGGCGCGCGCTCGCGACGTTGTTGTCGGTTGTCAGTTGTCGGTTGTCTGCGGTGGTTCGCCTGGACGACATGATGCGCCGCGGAGTAGGACGGTTCGTCCACATGTCGGTGTGACAGACGCTGCACGCGTGCGCGCTCGCGCGCGTTGTTGTCAGTTGTTTGCGGTCGCTCGCCGGGACGACAGCATCCGCCGCGTGGAGTAGCACGACGTTCGTTCAAGCGGTCGCCGGACGGACGAGACGCGTTGGCGGCCGTCGAAAAATCGCAGACAACCGACAACTGACAATCGACAACCAACAGCGCCGCGAGCGCAGCGAGCGCGATACGATCCGAGCATGAAACACCTGCTCCCTCTCCTCGCCCTCACACTCGCTGCATGCACCAGCTCACGTCCTGCTGCGCCGGTCGTGGCGCCGCGGCCGCAGCCGTTGCTGGGGCCGCATGGGTTGGAGCTTTCGGGGATCGATCGGACGGTGGCGCCGTGCGATGACTTTTATCAGTACGCGAATGGCGGATGGAGGTCAGCGCATCCGCTGCCGGCGGTCTATTCGCGGTTCGGGCGTTTCGAGGAAGTGGCGGAGCGCAATCGCGAGACGTTGCGCGCGATCCTCGAAGCGACGGCCGCGGACGCGAACGCCGCTCCCGGCTCGAACGCGCAGAAGCTCGGCGCGTTCTGGGGCGCCTGCATGAACGAAGCGGCGATCGAAGCCGCGGGTGCGACGCCGATCCGTCGCGATCTCAAGCGCATCGACGGCATCAACACACGCGCGGCGGTCGTGGCGGAGATTCATCGCCTGCATCAGCAGGGCATCACGCCGCTCTTCCGCTTCTCCGCCCAGAACGACATCAAGAGCTCCACCCAAGTGATCGCCGCGATCTCGCAGGGCGGCCTCGGACTGCCCGATCGCGAGTACTACCTGCGCGATGACGAGAAGTTCCGCACCACGCGCCGCGAGTACGTCGCGCATCTCACGAAAATATTCGAGCTGGCTGGCGCGTCGCGCGCCAAAGCGGAGACGGATGCGGAGCGGGTGATCTCGCTCGAAACGCAGCTCGCCCGCGCCTCGATGCCGCGCGCCGATCAGCGCAAGCCGGAGAACACGTACCACATCACTGCAGTGAGCGAACTGCAGTCGACCTCACCGCTTTTCGACTGGCCAGCGTTTTTCCGCGGCCTCGATCTCGCCGACCTTCGCTCGCTCAACGTGGCGCAGCCGGAGTTCATCCGCGAGGCGAACCGGCTGCTCGACGAGGTGCCGCTCGAAACGTGGAAGGCGTACCTCCGCTGGAATGTGATCGACGCGGCCGCGCCGCAGCTTTCATCCGCATTCGTGAATCAGGATTTTGCGTTCCGGCAGACGCACCTTTCCGGCACGCGCGAGATTCAGCCGCGCTGGCAGCGTTGCGTTCGCGCGGCGGATCAGAACCTCGGCGAGGTGCTGGGGCAGGAGTATGTGAAGCGCGCGTTCACCGCCGAGGCCAAGGTGAAGATGAATGAGCTCATCGACAACCTCGTGGCCGCGTTGCGCGAGGGGATCCCGGCGCTCGAGTGGATGGGGCCGGAGACGAAGCAGACCGCGCTCGCCAAACTGGAGGCGTTCCGCCGCCGCATCGGCTACCCGGAGAAGTGGATCGATTACACCGCGCTGCACGTCGGCCGCGAGTCGTACGTCGAGAACGTCTTCGCCGCGCGCGCGTTCAACATCCGCCGCGCCGCGTCACGCGTCGGCAAGCCGGACGATCCGAACGAGTGGGGTCACTTCACGCCGTCGATCGTCAACGCGAGCTACAGCCCGACGCGCAACGACATCACCTTTCCGGCGGGCATCCTGCAGCCGCCGTTCTACGACCCGAACGCCGACGACGCGTACAACTATGGCGGCATCGGCACGGTGATCGGCCACGAGATGACGCACGGCTTCGACGATCAGGGAGCGAAGTTCGATCCGCAAGGCAATCTGCGCAACTGGTGGACTGCGAAAGACCTCGAGAACTTTCAATCGCGCGCGCGCTGCATCGCCGAGCAATACGGAAAGTGGCGCGTGGAAGAAGGTCTGAATCTGCAAGGCGAGCTGGTGACCGGCGAAGCGATCGCGGACCTCGGCGGCGTCACGCTGGCGCTGCGCGCCTACCAGAAATCGCTCGCCGGCAAGCCGCGCCTGGCCCTCGACGGCTACACGCCCGAGCAACGTTTTTTTCTCGGATTCGCCCAGGTCTGGGCTCAGAACATGGCCTCCGAAGAAGCCCGCCGCCGCGCCCTCACCGACCCGCACGCCCCCGGCCCGGCCCGCGTGAATCTGACGGTGATGAACATGCCCGCCTTCGCCGACGCCTGGAATTGCGCCGCGGACACGAAGATGGTGCGCGCGGAGGGGGAAAGGTGTGGGGTTTGGTAAGGACGTTTACTGTTGGAGCGGCGGGCTCTTAGCCCGCCGGCTTTTCAGGAGATGAACGCAGAACGCAGAACGCAGAATGAAGAAAGGAAAGCACGCCGAGCGCGACGAGCCTCTTTCTCAATTCTTCATTCTGCGTTCTGCGTTCTGCGTTCATATCTCGTCCGCTGCGAGCCCGCGCACTCTTGACCAATGACCCACCTCCTCGAACCCTCCTCCCAAGAAATGCGCGCTCTCGTCGACGCCGCGATGCGTCGCATCGTCGAGCACATCGAAACGTTGCCTTCGCAGCCGGCGATGAATGTCGAAGGGGCAACGGAGTTCGCGCGGACGTTGATCGAGCCGTTGCCACAGCGCGGTGAGTCGTACGAATCGCTGCTCGCGTTTTTGTTCGAGGAGGCGATTCCACGCTCGTTCAATGCGGCAGGGCCGGGGTATCTCGCGTATG
>DASVRB010000489.1:0-4167 GCA_036388835.1 Thermoanaerobaculia bacterium
AATACGCCGATGTGCTGTTGCGTGAGTCGATCACCTCCAGCCGGTTCGACAGCCTCGATCAGTTGCTCGTCAGCGACGCTTCGTCGCTGCGGGTGGCCCTGATCGACGCCGGCATCATCAATGGCCGCAACACGCTGCTGCAGCTCGATCCGCGCACGGCCGTGGTCGGCGTGGGGCTCGAAGAGCAGCCGCACTGGCTCGCCGACGACGGCATCTATCTCCACCTTCCGGAGAATCCGTCCACCGGCGTCCTCCTCAGCGCGGTCAAGCGGGCCTATCAGTTTCTCTACCAGAAGCAGCGCGCCGATCAGCTCGAGCGGCAACTGAGCGAGCGCACGCGCGAGCTGCAGGAAGTTTCCGAAGTCGGCGTTTCGCTCTCCACGGTGCGCGACCATCCGGTGCTGCTGACCATGATCCTCAGCAAGGCGCGCGAGCTTTCGCGGGCCGACGCCGGATCGCTCTACCTCCTCGATGAAGTCGAAGGGAACAAAGTCCTGCGCTGGAAGCTCGCGCAGAACGACTCGATCGACGTCGAGGGCTTCGAAGAAAAGATCCTTCCGATCACCCGCAAGAGCCTCGCCGGCTACGTTGCGATGACCGGCGAGACGCTGGTGATCGACGATGCGTACGACCTGCCGGCCGAGGCGGAGTACGAGATCAACCGCTCCTTCGATGAGAAGAACGGTTACCTGACCCGTTCGCTGCTCGTCTTCCCGATGACCAATCACGCCGGGGAAGTGATCGGCGTGCTGCAGCTCATCAATCGCCGCAAACTCGGTGCGCCGGCCCGCCTCACGGCCGAGAACGTGCCGGACAACGTGATCTCGTTCCTCGACGAGACCGCCGACATCATGCGCGCGCTGGCCAGCCAGGCCGCGGTCGCGGTCGAGAACAACCTGCTGTACGAGTCGATCGAGCGGCTGTTCGAAGGATTCGTCACCGCCGCCGTCACCGCGATCGAACAGCGAGACCCGACCACCTCCGGTCACTCGTTCCGCGTGGCCGACCTGACCGTAGAGCTGGCGCGGGTGCTCGACCGCATCGACTTCGGCCAGTACGCCGAGGTCCGGTTCAGCCCCGATCAGATCCGCGAGGTGCGGTATGCGTCGCTCCTGCACGACTTCGGCAAAGTCGGCGTGCGCGAGCAGGTGCTGGTCAAAGAGAAGAAGCTCTACCCGATGCAGCTCGCGACGATTCGCGGCCGCTTCGAGTTCGTGATGAAGTCGGTCGAGAACGAAGCCAATCGCAAGAAGATCGAGTACCTCCTCGAGAACGGCAAACAGGGCTTCGACGAGTTCAGCGCGCATCTCGACGCCGAGACGACCGAGCAGATCCTGAAGCTGCAGAAAGACTTTTCGTTCGTCGCTCAGTCGAACGAGCCGACCGTGCTGCCGGAAGGAGACTTCCAGTACCTGCTCCAGCTCGCCGGCCGCGATTTCGAAGACATTCGCGGCGAGCGCAGGCTGCTCGTCGATCCGGAAGAAGCGCGCATCCTCTCGATTCGCAAGGGCAACCTCGATGCGACGGAACGCCTCGAGATCGAGAGCCACGTCACGCACACCTTCAACTTCCTGCAGAAGATCCCCTGGACGCGCGATCTCTCGCGCGTGGCCGACATCGCGTACGCGCATCACGAGAAGCTCAATGGCCGCGGCTACCCGCGCAAGCTCTCGGCGGCCGACATCCCGATCCAGTCGCGCATGATGGCCATCAGCGACATCTACGATGCGCTGACCGCCAGCGACCGCCCGTACAAGCGCGCCATCTCCACCGAGCGCGCCCTCGACATCCTGAAGATGGAAGTTGGCGACGGTCTGCTCGATCCGAACCTCGTCGAGACGTTCATCGACGCGAAGGTCTACGAGCGTGCGGGCGTGTTGAGGACCTGACGACGGACCAACCGGTCGACGTGGCGCCGCATGCCGCGCACCGCCCGGCGGCGGAGATTCTCGAAGAGCTGTATCGCGAACACGCGGCGCTGCTTTGCGCGACCGCGCACCATCGCTACGGCATTCCGCCCGAGGATGTGCAGGCGCTGGTGCATGACGTGTTCGCGTCGATGCTCGAGCGCAATCCGCAGGTCGACGACACGCGCGCGTTTCTCCTCGGCGCGATGCAGAACGCGGCCCGGCATTACTGGCGCAAACGGCGGCACGAGGCGCCGCTGCTCGAGGAGCACGAGCGCACCGCCGACGACACGACGGCCGCGGAGCTCGAGCGCTGGACGACGAACCTCAGTCTCGGCGCGACGCTCGCGCAGCTCGGCGCGAAATGCCGCGAGACGCTGCGGCGGTATTACCTCGAAGACGAGAAACCGCGCGACATCGCCGAGCATCTCGAGACCAGCGCCGCGTACGTCATGCAGCTCCTCAGCAATTGCCGCAAGCGGGCAAGAGAGATTTATTGCAGAATTACGCGCGCGCAGCCATGAAGCAATTCGACGAACACGATTGGGAGCGATTCGAAGCGGCCCTGCGGGATCCGGAGCCGTGGACGCTCGCCGATGCCCTGCTCGCGCCGCCGGCCGATCCGGTCGCGTTGCGCAGGCTCGCCGCGCAGCTCGATGAGGAGCGGGCGGCCGCGCGCGCGTTGCTCGCGCCGCTCCTCGCGTCGCTGCCGCGCTTCGAGGCAGCGAACATCGCCAGCGATTCACAGTTCCAGACTCGCGGCGTCGTCGACGTTCTGAACGAGTCGGCGCGGCCGCTGCGCAACGCGCAGCCGTTGCTCGCGCTCGCCGCCGCGACCGCCGCGGTGACGATCGCCACGAATCTCACGTCGGTCGACGCATGCGGACTGCGCGTGCTCGGCGCGGCACATGTCGAGCGCGCGTGGGCGCTGTTTTTCGTCGGGCGCTATCGCGAAGCAGAGGACGCGCTGCGGCAGGCGGATCACGCATTCGATGCCGATCGTCAGGCTACGGATTGGGATCGCGCACACGTCTCGCTCGTGCGTGCGAACGTCTACGTCGAGACGCACCGGCTCGATGCGGCGAGCGATGAGGCGTTGTCCGCGGCCGCGGCCTTCGATTCGTTCGGAGACCAGAAGTACTACCTCGCGGCGAGCCTCGTCGAAGGAGGCATTCGGCTCATGCAGCGCGACTATCGCGGCGGCGCCGAGGTGCTCGACCGTCTCGCCGAAAAAGCGGCGCGTGCGGGCGACCGGCTGCACGTGGCGCGCGCGCGTCAGACCGCCGGCAACTGCTACATCGAGCTCGGCGAGCACGAGACGGCGGCGGCGTACTTTCACGAGGCGCTGGCGATCTGGGACGAGCTCGGTCTCGACACGGAGCGCGTGCGCACGAACTGGTCCCTCGGCGTGCTCGCCCGATCGCGCGGCAATTTCGATGAGGCGCTCGCGCGCATCGACGAGGCGCGTCGCGCGTTCGAGACCATGGGCATCGTCAACGACGCCGCGCTGGCGCGGCTCGACCTCGCCGAAGTCTTGTTGCTTGCGAATCGGCCGGGCGAGGTTGCGCCGCTGCTGCGCGACGTCGTGGTCAGCTTCACCAGCGAAGGCATGATGCAGAACGCGCGTCTCGCACTCGCGTACCTGCGCGAGGCGGTGGAGGCCGGCGGCATCGAGGCCGCGGTCATCCGCCGCGTTCGCGAATACCTCGAAGAACTTCCGGCCAATCCCACCAGCAGCTTTTTCCCGCTCGCGTAAATTTTTTTCGTCAGTCTCATCATTCGCCGCGCCGCGTCACCTTGATGACGTATGCGCACCCGAATTCAAGGAACCGCCGCCGTTTTCATCGTTTCAGGATTGTTGTTGCAGCTCGCGGCCCGCTGGTCGCCCGTGCTCTTCTCCCGCATCTCGCCGCCCGGCGGCCGGACCGTCGAAACGACGCTCACGACCGCGGAAGAACCGGTGGGGACCGCCGCTAAGAAATAGCGGTGCGTCCCCACTTGATGCGCGTGTACGCGATGCGGAACCCCTGACGTTCCGCGTTGCGCTGCGACGTACTTCCAGGCGATGCACACATCATCGCGAGATCGCAGCCCGCCGCGGCTGCATGCCGGAGGCGCGCCTCGAGCAAGGCGCGTTGTGCGCCCTGGTTGCGCGCGGACGGAATCGTGCTCGCGCCCGCGAGCAG
The DNA here is from genome assembly GCA_036388835.1 of Thermoanaerobaculia bacterium. GTDB lineage: Bacteria > Acidobacteriota > Thermoanaerobaculia > Gp7-AA8 > Gp7-AA8 > QHVT01. Next base: position 4,094 of record DASVRB010000489.1, read on the forward strand.
CGCCACGCCATCGTGCATGGCGATGGCGCCGGTGCCGACCATGCGGCCGTCGAGCTCCGCGAAGAACGGCGCCG
>DASVRB010000490.1:0-7995 GCA_036388835.1 Thermoanaerobaculia bacterium
ATCGACGGTCCGGCACAGTCGCTGCGTTAGAGTTGCCGCGCTCATGAAGAAACTTCTGCTCATCCTCGCTCTCGCGGCGGCGGTTGCCTGCCGCAACGAACAACCACAGCAGACCACCGCCGCGAAAGAAGCGACGCCGAAAGCGGCGAGCGGCGACGCGCGCGATCCGCATTCGTTCTCGCGTCCGGACGAGGTGCGCGTCGAGCACATCGCGCTCGACCTCGCGGTCGACTTCGCGAAGAAGCAGCTCGCCGGAACCGCGACGCTGCGCATCAAGAACAACACCGGCGCGAAAGAGCTCGTGCTCGATTCGCACACGCTCGACATCCGCCGCATCACGCTGCAGCCGGGCGGCACGCAGGCGCAGTTCAAGACCGGCCAGGCCGATCCGATTTTCGGCAGCGCGCTGACGATCCCGATCAATGCCGACACGACCAGCGTGGCCATCGAGTACTCATCGCACCCGAACGCGAAAGCGCTGCAGTGGCTCGAGCCGGCGATGACCGCGGGGAAGAAGCACCCGTTCCTGCTGTCGCAGTCGCAGGCCATCCTCGCGCGCACCTGGGTGCCGTGTCAGGACACGCCCGGCGTGCGCTTCACGTACGAGGCGAACGTGCGCGTGCCGAAGGAACTGCTCGCGGTCATGAGCGCGGAGAATCCGCAGGCGAGAAACGAGCAGGGCGTCTATCAGTTCCGTATGCCGCAGCCGGTGCCGTCATACCTGCTCGCGCTCGCGGTCGGCGACCTCGATTTTCATCCGTTCGATACGCGCAGCGGTGTGTACGCGGAGCCGTCGGTCATCGACGCCGCGGCCACGGAGTTCGTCGACGTGCCGAAGATGATGAAGACCGCGGAGTCGCTGTACGGTCCGTATCGTTGGGGACGTTATGACCTGCTCGTGCTGCCGCCGAGCTTCCCGTACGGCGGGATGGAGAATCCGCGGCTCACGTTCCTGACGCCGACCATCATCGCGGGCGACAAGTCGCTCGTCGCGCTGATCTCGCACGAGCTCGCGCACTCGTGGTCGGGCAATCTCGTCACGAATGCAACGTGGAACGATTTCTGGCTCAACGAGGGCTTCACGACCTACTTCGAGCATCGCATCACGGAGCAGCTTTACGGCCGTGAGTATTCAGAAATGCTCTGGTCCCTCGGCCGCACGGAGATCAACGAAGAACTGGCGTCGCTGCCCGAGAAAGATCAGCATCTTTACGTCGATCTGAAAGGCCGCGATCCGGACGAGGCGCCGACGCTGGTCTATGAAAAAGGCGCGCTGTTCCTCCGCCTGCTCGAGGAAACGGCCGGACGCGCGCGGTGGGATGCGTTTCTCCGCAGCTACTTCGAAAAATTTGCGTTCCAGCCGATGCGCACCACGATCTTCGAGCAGCACCTGAAGGCGTCGTTGCCCGACGTCGTGCAGAAGGTCGACATCAACGCGTGGATCCATGGATCGGGCCTGCCGGCGAATGCGCCCCAGGCGCGCTCCGAGGCGTTCGCGAAAGTGGAGCAGGCGGCGAAGGCGTATGCGGGAGGCGCGTCGCCGGAAACGCTCGCGCTCGATCAATGGTCGTCGCACGAGCGGGTCCATTTCATCCATTCATTGCCGGTGCTACCGGCCGAGCGGATGGCGATGCTCGACGGCCGGTTCGAACTGAGCGAGAGCGGCAACAACGAGGTGCTGTCGGCATGGCTCGAGAAGTCGATCGACGCGCAGTACAAAGGTGCGTATCCCGCCATCGAGCGCTTCCTCACGACGCAGGGACGGCGCAAATATCTGCGGCCGATTTACGAGAAGCTGGCGAAGACTCCGGAAGACCTGGCGCTCGCACGCCGCATCTACACGTCCGCGCGCCCGACTTACCACCCGGTCTCGCAGGGCACGATCGACGAGATTTTGAAGGTAAAAGGGTAAGCACGCACTAAGCAGAACGCACGCACTTGGCCCACGGATGAGGAAACGACGGGGGGCCTCCGGCGGCCGGGGCCAAAGCCACGGACCCCTGTTGGTTGGCGTAGCCTCCGCGACACTCTGTCGCGAGATACGAGGCTGTGTCGCGGAGGCTACGCCCAACCAGCGGGTCCGGGCCCGCGGCCCGGCCGCCGGAGGCCTCCCGTCGTTTCCTAATCTGTGGGTGAAGTGAGAGCGCATTCTGCTTAGAATGCGCGGTACCCCCTCGAACACAGGCAGAGCATGACAGAGACAGAACGCGAAGCCCTCGACCTCTGCGACGCCGGGTTGCAGCACATGCGACGCGGCGAGATCGACCTCGCCATCGTTGCGTACGACCGCGGCGTGTCTGCAGCGGTCGGTGATGAAGCGCGCGAGCTTCTGACCATCCGCAAAGCCGAGGCGTTGATTGCCGCCGGCCGGGAGGGGGCGGAAGTCGCGGCGCTGCCGGGGCTCGTGATGAGGCGGCGCTCGCCGCGTCACGTTTATCTCGCGTCATATGCGCTCATGCGCCGGTTCTCCGAGGCCAACGATCACAAGCGCGCGCTCTTCTATGGGGACGTCGCGAGCCGTGCCGCGAACGAGCTCGGCGACGTGCACGCGCGTGCGAACGTGCTCAACGGCGTCGGCGTCATTCTCGTGGTCGGCTCGCAGTTCGCCGAGGCAATCGTTGCGCTCGAAGAGGCACTGGCGGCGATCGAGCCGATCGCATCGTCCTCCGACGAGACCGACATTCTCTCGGCGTCGATCGCCGCAAACCTCGGCGGTGCAAAAGTGTTGAGCGGCGCACACGCCGAGGGTGTTCAACTGCTCGAGTCTGCACTGCCGCGGTTGCGCGAAGCGTCCGATCGCGTCGAGGCGTTCCTCGACCTCTGCTTCGGCTACGTCGAACTGGGGCGGTATGACGTCGCGGAGACGTACGGGAGGCGGGCGCTGGAGATGGCGGCGATCGATCGTCAGGTGCGCAATGCGAATCATCTTCTCGGCGAGATCTGCCTCCGCACCGAGCGTTACGACGAATCCGACGCGTACTTTGACGTCGTGGCCAGCTTCTATCCCGATTTCAAGAACGTGAAGCAACTGCTCGTCGCCGTCGACCTCTGCGCAGTGGTGAACTGGAAAGCGTGATGACGTCGCGACTTGCCTCCATCGCACTCGTGCTTCTTCTTGCCGCGCCGCTGCGCGCCGAGTTGCAGACCGTGCTCGCGCCCGACAGCACGCTGTACGCAATCGACGGCGCCGCCGAACAGGAGCGCCTCGAAGTCGCGCGTCGCATCGGCGACAAGACCGAAGCGCTGCTGGTGCCGGGCACGGACGACGAAGCGATCGAAAGCGAAGCGCGTCTGCTGTGGGATGGCGCAACGTCGACGCTGTTCGTCGTGTGGCACAGCGTGGGAGCCGATCGCGACGCGATCCTGCTCGCGACGTTTGATGCAGAAGGCAAGTGGTCGGAGCCGGTCGAGATCGCGAGCTCCGCGTCGCAGCGCCGCGCCGGCCTCCAGGCCGTGCTCGCGCGTGCGACCGTGACGAGCGAAAACGAAGAGGGCAGCACCTCGCAGGCGACGCTGATCCATGCCGCGTGGTGGAGTGTCGGCAGCGAGCTGACCGCGGAGTACGCGCTGGTCGCATTCGAAGCGGGACAGCACGTGTCGACCGAGGTGGCGAAACTCGATGATCTCGCCGCGATCAGATCCGTCGCGTCGCTCGACGAGCTCGAAGAAACCGGCGCGCCGCTTCATCCGCCGCTCGCCATTGCGCGCAGTGCGGCCGGCGCGGTCGAAATCGTTTACGGCGCTCCGAGCTCGACCAGGCTGACGCGCGTGCGCGTCGAGCCGCGGCGCGTGGCAGGCGACGCGCGCATTTGGCGCCCCGGCCGTAGCGAAAGCGAGCGCACTGGCCCGGCGCGTCTCATCGCCGCGGACGCCGCGCCGGTGCAGGCGTTCATCAGCAAAGGCCGCATCGCGCTGTACGACCCGGCCGGCAAGTTCCGCTACGTCGTCTACGAGAACGGCAAGTGGACCCCCGAGCGGATGATCCAGCTCGACGCGCAGGTCACCAGCGACAAGCTGCTGCGCGAGCTGCGCCGCGTCGTCGAGGAAGAGCCGGAAGCGGCTACCGACGCCGTCGAGCAGAAATAGTGAAGAGGGAAAGCGCTAGCGAAGAATCGTTTCTTCGCGGCGCGGACCGGTCGACACGATCGACGCGCGCGTCTCAGTCTCGTCCTCGATGAAGCGGAGGTAATCCTTCGCCGCGCCCGGGAGCTCCTCGTACGAGGTGATGCCGGCGGTCGACGTCTGCCAACCCTTGAACGTCCTGTATTCGGGCTGGTAGTCGTTGTGCTCGACCGCGAACGCCGGAAAGGTGTTCCACGTTTTGCCGCGCACTTTGTACGACGTGCAAACGCGGATCTCGTCGAACTCGTCGAGCACGTCGAGTTTCGTGATTGCCAGCTCGTCGAGCCCGTTCAGCATGGCCGTGCTGCGCAGCACCGGAAGATCGAGCCAGCCGGTGCGGCGCGGCCGTCCGGTCACGGTGCCGAACTCATTGCCGCGCTTGCGCAGATGTTCGCCGTGCGCGTCATCGAGCTCGGTCGGAAACGCGCCGCCGCCGACGCGAGTGGTGTACGCCTTGGCGACGCCGAGCACGAGGTTGATGTGTTTCGGCGCGACGCCGAGGCCGGTGCAGACGCCGCCGACCACGGTGTTCGACGAGGTGACGTACGGATAGGTGCCGTGGTCGATGTCGAGCATCGCCCCCTGCGCGCCTTCGAACATCACCCGCTTCTTGCCGCGAATCTGCTGGTTGATCCACTCGGTGCCGGCGGTGATGCGCGGGCCGAGGATCTCGCCGTAGCGGAGATAGTCGTCGTAGAGCTTGTTCGCATCGAACGTTTCGGCGTTGTAGACGCCGCGCAGGACCGCGTTCCGCTCCGCGCACGTGAACTCGATTTTCTGTTTCAGTACTGCGGGATCGACGAGGTCGGCGATGCGGATTCCGTAGCGCGAGACCTTCGACTCGTACGCGGGGCCGATGCCGCGGCCGGTGGTGCCGATCTTCGCGACGCCGGCCGCCTCTTCACGCGCGAGGTCGAGCGCGCGGTGATAGGGGAGGAGGCAATGCGCGGAGTCGCTGATGAGGAGGTTCTCCTCGATCACGAGCCCGGCCGCACGGAGGTTGTCGATCTCCTGCAGCAGCGCCTCGGGGTCGATGACCATGCCGTTGCCGAGGAGGCAGAGCTTGTCGCGATGAATGATGCCGGACGGGATCAGGCGCAGCGCGAAATGCTGATCCGCGAACTTCACGGTGTGGCCGGCGTTGTGGCCGCCCTGGTAGCGCGCCACGACGTCGAACGACTCGCAGAGAAGATCGACGATCTTCCCCTTCCCCTCGTCCCCCCACTGCGCACCGATTACCGCGACGTTCTGAACCTTGTCTCTCATGACTGAACGGCGCGGAGACTAGCACAGAGCGGCTCGCGAATTGCTCGCTTCCGCACTGAGCTATATTGACCCGACGGAGGCTCTGCATGGACACACAGAACATCACCGCGGTTCCCCAGACCATCTACTCGCCCGCACCTGTGTCCGCGGAGCAATTCGTGGACGGAATCCGCCGTCTGTCCGAGGGGCTGATCACCAAGCAGAAGATCTACGACTACCTGGTGGCGTACGAGATTCGTGCGGACGAGCTCGAGCGATTCAAGCACTGGGAAACGACGCGCCACACGCGCAACAAGATCTTCCGCAACGACATGATCGAAGTGATGCTGATCTGCTGGCCGGTCGGCACCGTCACGCCGCTGCACACGCACAACGGACAGCTCGGCTGGATGACCATGATCGAAGGGAAGCTCCTGGTCGAGAACTACCAGAAGCTCGACTGCAATCGCCCCGAGAACCAGCAGGTCGTCGGCATCGACTGTCTGGCCGGCGCGACGAAGATCGACATGGAGCACATCCACAATGAGCTCGCCATCCCCGGCGGGCCGCTCAACACGGTCGACAAAACCCAGACCATCCACCGCATCCGCAACCTCGCCGAATGGAACGAAGGTGCGGTGAGCATGCACGTCTACTCCCGCCCCATCGATTCGTGCGTCGTCTTCGACATGGACGCGCAACGCTGCTACCGGCGCGATCTAAAGTACGACTACGAGTGAAACGTAGAAGGTAGAACGCGGAACACGGAGGCGACGCCCGCGACACGAGGCCGTTCAGTGCGTGGTCGCTTCGAGCCGCTCGACGCGCGACTGCAGCTCGGTGAACGCTTCCTCGAGACTCCGCACGCGGCGTTCGAGCTCCGCATGCGAGAACCTGATCATCGCCTGCGTGTCAGCGAAGCCGCGGTCCATTCGTTCGATGAGGTTGCTGTTCTCCCGCGTCGTTCTTTCGATGTGCGCGACTGCCTCACTCAGCAGGCGCACTTCGTGTCTCACACCGTCGAGGGCGACGTCGAAGTGCCGCCGGTTCTCGCTCCCAAGTTCTTGAAAGTGCTCCCGGTTTCGAGTCGCCAATTCCTCGAATTGCCGCCGGTTCTCGGTTGCCAGTTCAGCGAACTGCTGCCGGTTCTCGGCGGCCAGCCGTTCGGCTGATCCTTCGAGATGGCGCCTGTTCTCAGCGGCCAGTTCGGCGAAGTGCTGCCGGTTGTCGGTCGCCAGCCGTTGCGCAGATTCGTCGAAAAGCCTGCGCGACTCGGCGTTCGCAGCGGCGCTCTGCTCTTGCAGCGCCGCCAGCAATCGCTTCAGCTCGTCGTCCGTCATCAAGCGTCATTCTACCGTGGCGCGTCGACCTCTGAAGGTCGCGGCGCCATTCGGTATGATCCCCTCCATGACCCTCCTCGCTACGCTCTCTCAGGAACTCGATCAGATGACTGCCGCCGGTACGCTCAAGCGCGAGCTGGCGCTCACGGGGCCGCAGGGGCCGGTGGTGGAAGTCGAAGGGTTTGGCGAGGTGATCATGCTCACCTCGAACAATTACCTCGGCCTCGCCGATCATCCGCAGATCATCGAGGCGGCGGAGCGGGCGGAGCGAGATTACGGGTACGGCCTCGCCTCGGTCCGTTTCATCTGCGGCACGCAGACCATTCATCGCGAGCTCGAACAGCGCATCGCGAACTTTCTCGGCACCGAGGACACCATCCTTTATGGCTCGGCGTGGAACGCGAACGAAGGGCTCTTCCAGACCATCACCACCGAGCAGGACGCGATCATTTCCGACGAGCTGAATCACGCCTCGATCATCGACGGCGTGCGCCTCGCGAAAGCGCGCAAGGAGCGCTACAAAAATCGCGACATGGATGACTTCCGGCGGGCGCTGGAGGCGACCAAAGAGTCGCGGAACAAGGTCGTGATGACCGACGGCGTCTTCTCGATGGAAGGCTCGCTCGCGCCGCTCGCGGAGATGGTGGAGCTCTCGCGCGAGTACGGCGCGTTCCTGGTCGTCGATGACTCGCATGCCACCGGCGTTCTCGGGAAAACCGGCCGCGGCACGGGTGAGGAGCTCGGCGTGTTCGGTCAAATCGACGCGTACACCTCCACGCTCGGCAAGGCCCTCGGCGGCTCGCACGGCGGTTTCACGACCGGCCCCCGTGCGCTGATCGAATACCTCCGCCAGAAGTCGCGTCCTTACCTCTTCTCGAACACGCTGCCGCCCGCGGTGGTCCTCGGCTCGCTCGCCGCGCTCGACCTGGTCGAGAAAGACACGACCCTCATCGAGCGCCTGCACGACAACACCCGCTACTTCCGCGAGCAGCTCACGCAGCGCGGCGTGAAGGTGCGCGAAGGCACGCATCCAATCGTGCCGATCATCATCGGCGACACCGCCAAAGCGATCGCCATGTCGCAGGAGCTGCTGCGCCGCGGCATCTACGTTTCCGGCTTCGGCTTCCCGGTCGTGCCGCAGGGTCAGGCGCGGCTGCGCTGCCAGATCAGCGCCGCGCACACGCGCGAGCATCTCGACCGCGCGATCTTCGCCATTGCAGATGTCGCGATGAACGTCTGACGTTGATGTCGCGCTTGTGGAGCGGCGGGCTTTAGCCCGCCGGCCATC
>DASVRB010000491.1:0-3993 GCA_036388835.1 Thermoanaerobaculia bacterium
GCACCTTATTCGCGGCCAATCCCTTGTACTCGCGCGTTTCGCCATTTGGCCAGACCACCGTCACGTCGGCGATGTTGTCCTTGCCGAGGCCGACGTGTTGCTGCTTCGGGTGCTGGGAGAGGTAGCCGGTCGCGCTTTGCACTTCGCGCCAGATCGTGTTGCCGGATGACGTCTTCACGGTGATGCGTGCGCCGATCGCGTCGGCGTTGCTCTTCTTTGCGGTGTCGCCGGTCAGCTCGAGCTTGATCCAGTTCTGCTCGAGCGTCTGGCCGTTGTTGCGGAGGAGCACCGCGGTGTCGTTGAAGTTGTTCACGATCACGTCGAGATCGCCGTCGTTCTCGAGGTCGAGGTACGCCGCCGAGCGCGAGTTGCCGGAAAAGTCGGCGCCGCTGTCGCCGCTGCGATTCGCGAGCTTGCCGCCTTCGTTGACGAAGAAGACGTTCGGCTCGCGCTGGCTCACCGCGAACTTCATGTGCTTGTCGCCCTCGGGTGTCCCGACCTTGAATTCCGACTGATACAGCAGGTACTCGTGCAGACCGTTGACGAGGTAGAGATCGTCGTCACCGTCGTTGTCGAAGTCGAAGAAATCGGCGTCCCAGGCCCAGCCGGTGGCGGTGTCGGTCGGGTCGACCGCTTCGTTCACCGCGTACTTCAGCTCAGTGCCGCGCACCGAGGTGAAGAGGTGATTGTTCTGCACCACGCGCATCGTGGCGAGCTTCTCCGCCTTCCGCTTCATGCGCGTCTCTTCGGTCGGCATGATGTACTTCTCGTCCTTCACCATCGCCACGATGTTGGAGATGTAGACATCCGGATAGCCGTCCTTGTTGAGGTCCGACGTGCCGACGTTCATCGAGCTCGAAGGAAGGTCGGTGCCGAGCTTCGAGGCGACGTCCTCGAACGTGCCGTCGCCGCGGTTGCGGTAGTACGAGTTCACGCCAAAGTCGTTGCCGACGATGAGGTCGGGCCACGCGTCAAGGTCGATGTCGACGCTCGCCACGGCCTGCGTCCAGCCGGTGTTCTCGGTGCCGCTGCCGGCCGAGACATCCTTGAACGTGAAGTTGCCGGTGTTGCGGAACAGCTTGTTCGGCGTGGCGTTGCGGTTCACGCGCGACAGGCTCGGGCCGACGCCCTGCAGGTAATTGCCGTAGTAGCCGATGTAGAGATCGAGCAGGCCGTCGCGATCGAAATCGAACGCAGTGGCCGGGCCGCCGACCAGACCTTCCCCGCCGAGGGAAGCTTTGGAGGTGACGTCCTCGAACGTGCCGTCGCCCTTGTTGCGATAGAGACGGTGCGGCGCGTTGACGTAGCTGATGAAAACGTCCTCGTGGCCGTCGTTGTCGAAGTCGACGATGAGCGGCTGGCGCGGCTCGCCCGGCTTCTCATCCGGGCCGACCCAGTTCAGGCCCGACTTCGTGGTGCCGTCGGTGAACGTGCCGTCGCCATTGTTCAAAAAGAGACGATTGCCGAGGCCACCGACCAGCAGCACGTCGGCGTCGCCGTCGCGATCGATGTCCTCCGAGGCCACGCCGCTGCCTGAAAACGCGGGCGGCACGTCGTGAGCGGCCTCGTTCTCCGGCTTCGGCGCATCGGTGCCTTTCTGCGTGTAGAGGAACGTGCGCTGGAAGCGGCTCAGCCAGTTCGACGTGCGATGCATGAAGTCGATGCCGGCGCCGGATGTCGCTTCCTCGAAGAACTTGCCGCTGACCTTCGTCTTCGCGCCGCTGGAGGCGACCTTCGTCGGCGCTTTCGGCGCGGCTTTCTTCGCCTTGAGGTGCTCGGCGAAACGTTCCGCGATCAGTTTCTGCGCGGCGGCGACATGCTCGGGCTGCAGTGTTTTCGCATCCTGCTGCCGCGCGATCTCACCCGCTGTGCGGAACGCGAGCACGCCCATCTGCGCATCACCCTCAGCCAGCAATTCCGCGGCGAACGGATCGAGGTCGAGCTCCAACTTGAAGCTCGGATGATCGATCACCTGCTGGATGAGGTGCCAGTGCAGACCGCTGTCGCGCAGCGAATCGGCGTCATACGCCTCGATGTAGACCTGCTTCTCTTTCGGCAGGTTCGCGAAAAAGATCACGTCCTCGTAGATGTTGACCGCGTACGGCGCCCACTCGTCGTACACCGCGGCGATGTGGCGCTCGCGCACGATCGGCGAGCCTTCTGCTTTCGCTTTCTCCTGCGCGCGCACCAGCGTCTCGGCGATGAACGTCATGACCACGCCGGAAAACGCGGCGGTGATCTCTTTCGTCTTCTGCTGATCGGTCGGCCACGGGTGCCGCGCGTAGAACGACTGAATGTTCGAGTAGAGGAGCGGATCGGCGGATTGGTTGTAGGTGCGGAACGAGACGAGCTTCTGCGCGATGATTTTGCGCAGCACTTCACCCGGCTTCGACGTGCCGGGATTGAGCGCCAGCTCCTGCGCCGTGACGACTGGCGCGAGGCGTTTCCACGCATCGCTCATCAGCGTCGCATCGAGCTCCTTCTTCCCGGTTTTGCGCGCGGCCTGATCGCTGAGGCTCAGCGCGGCGAGCGTGTAGACGTCGACCATCTGCTTCATCGTCTGCACCGCTTCCGGCGCGAGTGCGACGAGCTTCACGTTCGGCGTCAGCAGCGCGTCCTGCTGCGTTGCGAGGATCGCGCGGAGCGCGTAGGCGACGGTGCCGTACTGGCGGACGTCGCGCTCTTCGAGCCGCAGCTCTGTGCCGTCCGACAGCTTCACGAACGCGTTCTTTCCTTCGTCCATCCGATACGGAACGGCGCGCGCGATGACCGGCTGCAGCACGTCGTTGGTGACCGTGTCGGCGCCTTTCGCGCGTGCCGCCGCCGAGGCCTCGTTCCAGACCGAGAAGATCAACTTCTTCTGCAGGTCGACCTTCCGCTCGCGGCCAGTGTGCGAGAGCGGCGTGCCGTACATGAAGTTCTCGAGGCGCGTCGCGGTGGCGTCGCATTTCGGATCGCGCTGGTTCTCCAGCGACTGGATCGCTTCGACGGTGGCTTCGAGGCCGAGCGCCTTCCGCAGATCCGTAAATGCATCCTGTGCCGCCAGCGGCAGGGCTGCCGCACACACCAACGCCGAGATCAGGGTCTTCATCATTTACTCCAGTGATTTCGCGACTTTTTCGGGATTCGTGGTCGGGAGTTTACAAACATAGTGCTCGCAGACGAACGCGGTGGCGCGGCCGCCGATCGGCGCGATGTTTTTGACGATCGGCATGAAGCGCGCGAGTCTTTCCTGCGCCGCGCCGCCGCCCGCAACGACGAGCACGCGGTTCGGGATGAAGCGCTCGTGCACGATGCGCAGCAGCGCTTTCGTATCTTCTTTCGATGGGTCCCCGGCGATGACGATCTGCTTCGGAGTCGAGAACGCGAATGAGAGCGCGGAGCCGAGCGCCGGAAGATGCGCGTCGAGCTGCTGCGCGTAGCCGCGGAACAGCGCACTCGCACGAGTGCGCGATGCCTCGCTGTCGGTCAGCTCGCCGAGGCGGAGGAGATTGAGCGCGGAAACCGAGCTTGCGGTCGGAAGGGCCAGCTCCGATTCCGTCGCCACGCCGCGCAACGCAGCAGGGACGCTGCTGCCGGTCGCGTAACGATTCTCGCTCGCGCTCCAGAAAAGCTTGTCCTGCTGCTCCTGCAGCGAGGCCGCGCGCTCGAGCCACTGCACGTCGTACGTCGCCTCGAACAGATCGAGCAGGCCCGCGATCAGGAACGCGTAATCCTCGGGCAGCGCATCGATGCCGGCGTGTCCGTCGGCCCAGCGCCGCGAGAGCCGTTTCGTTTTCGCGTTCCAGAGCTCCGTCGTGATGAAGCGCGCGGCACCGCTCGCGGCGTCGACGTACCGCGGCTCGTTGAACGCGGCGCCTGCTTTCGCGAAGGCCGAGATCATCAGCCCGTTCCAGCTCGTCAGCACCTTTTGATCAACCAGCGGTGCCGGCCGTTTCGCGCGTGCAGCAAGGAGCTTCGTCCGCGCGGCAGCCGCTTTTTCGGCGAGTGCCG